>DYPS01000127.1 GCA_020719775.1 Desulfosporosinus sp.
TTATTAGATATTTGCATTGTCTATTTCATATAAGTCAGTTTTAAATATACCCTTTTTTCCTTTATGTTCACCATCAATAAATTCAACAATTACACCATCAAGAGATTTTCCATTTAATGAATATCCAGTAGTTAGATAATTCATAACATTTGCTGCTTGTTCTTTAGGTGTACATTTTATCTTAAATCCTTTAGCATAAACTACATGTGTATATTTATCTTCTTGTGTATTAACCATAATAGTCCTTTTTAATTTAAATACTCAAAAATAAAAGTTTAGCCAAAAATTGCCCGAAGAAATTCTTGATTAAATATATACATAAAAAATCTTGCTTCGGCTTTAATCTTGTTGTTCATTTATGAACGGCAAGTTATTAAATTGAATCAATAATATCAGTTGTTACATAATAATAATTTGTTCCAGTAGAATCCATTGTTAATTTTAAATCATATTTACTAAACCCTTCTGGTGGATTAGCATATTTATTTTTTCTTGATACTTCCCATTCATTTGCTTTTTCAGTTGCTTTAATAACATGAACTTTTGCAAGCTCTTCATTGTAATAAGAAGCAATAGCCCATATGCATTTATCAGAATATTCTCCAGTAGTTCCAAATATAGTATAAATTTTCGTATAAATTTTCATATAATACCTCATTTACTTGATTTTGATTTTGTTATTCATTCGTGAACACAACTTGTTTCGTGTTTTTCAATTTTAATTATAAGTTGATTAACACATTCTTCTAACTCATAAAGTCTTTCAAGTTCATCAGCGGCCTGATCTCTTGCTTTACGCATTTCATCTACGTTAACATTATAAGGAAGTCGTAAGTAATGTAACAATGTTTTTTTATCCATAAATGTTTCTTTATCTATAGATTCTTCATTTATAAGTGGTTTAAATTGATCTGGAGGACAAATGACCGTTGTATTTGGGCTTTTATCAATGTGACCTATCTCATAATTTCCAGGAAAATTTTTTGCTTTATATTTAATTATTCCTTTCCACCCTTTTTTAGCACTAAGATTTCCAGGATAAGGACCTGTAAAAACATCTTGAGTAAAAATTACTGAAGTACCTACAGCATAGTCTTGGTCTTGGTTCATTTAATTCTCCTGAGTTAATTTTTTTAGTTGATTAGCTTTTAATAAATCCCAGATCTGTTTAGCCATTCCATATTTCCATGGAATAATCAGGTACGGATTTATCATGTAAGTATATCGCAGTGGATGATATAAAATATTTCTCATCTCATCTTGCCCAGGAGTAGTAATTTTTATTGCTACAACTTTCATGATTAAATTAGCTGCAATCAGGTGCCTTAATCTGGTGTTAATATTTTTAATATCTTGATGATCTGCAAAATCTGCCATAACAGCAATGCCTATTTGATTTGATGCAGTATTTTTAATTTCAGTGAATAGATTAAGTTCTGATTTTGATACTGTATTCAATATATCAATAAAGTCCATAAAGAAGCTCCTTGATTCAGGTCGATGTAAAGTTCCTACCATACTGTATGGTTGATAGTGTTCCTTATAGATTTGCTTTTTTGTAATTATGATTTCTTCATTCTCGTTTACAAAATGAGAAATTGTTTTTTCAGTTTCCTTAGTATGTTCCATAGAATCTCCTGAATAAAATTAAATAAACTTTATTCTTCTATAGTAACATACTGATGTGTAAAAAGCAATATATTTTTTTGTTTTTTCTGTATTTTTTTACATACAAAAAACCCGTAAATGCCCGAAATTACGAGGGAAAATATTTGCCGAACTATATATAGTATTATATAGGAAACCGCCCGACCATGGGCCACTGAGACCCTCCCATGGGGCCACTGATGACCGACCCGTTCCCGCTAATCTAAGGTGATAATGTTCAAATTAAGGAGTTCAAAAAAGCACCGCTTGGTTGCACTGATGTCAGCAAAGGCATCATGTGCAGAATCAAAACCTTCAGCAAATAAGATCTGATGAAGTTCAATGAGCTTGGGCCATTTCGGGCGATTAGCTTTATTTTTTAATCCGCAAAATTTAACAACTGCTTTATCTTTCATTGTACAATATCCAGGCAAATCAAGATAGAATGCAGATCGAGCTTCATCAGAAAGTTCATCAATATTTCTTTCCATTAGATGCCTTACATACTGAATATCAAAATCAAGATTATGACAAACCATCAAGTCAGCCTGACGAAGCAGTAGGCCAAATTGTTCTGCTGCATCAAGTTCTTCAATGCCTTCTGAATCTGCCTGATCAACTGATATACCATGAACTTCTTGTGCAAATGGATTCATTGATCTACCATTCGCTTTGATGATTGTATTCATTTTTGCAAAATCTTCATTTTGATTTGCTAATATCGCACCAATTTGAACTGTCCATGCTTGATCTGAATGAGTGGCTGAAAGATTCTTTTTGATAAATCCTGATGTTTCAGTATCAAAAAACAGAATCTTAGTCTCATCGTTTAAGCTAATTGTTTTGAGTGGCATAGTAATAAATTTCCTTGAGTTATTTTGATTGTTTGAGTAAGTTTCTATCCATTAACCTGAAAACAGTTTCATCTAAGTAATCAGAACGATCAATTTCTACTTTAGTTTTGATTGTAGTATATCTTGATGATGTTGCTGAACACTCAGCTTTGATTAAGCCTGACTGTTCGGCCATTTCAACATATCCGCGAAGTTGTGGTATATTATCTACATCAAGATGAAAATTCCGTGTAAGTTCAGTCCAATCAAAATATTCATGTGAATCAATAAAAGTAAGGAATTTCGCATAAACATTTGCTTGACTTGATAATCCAAGACCATAAAAAGCATTTGGCATTTCTTGTTCAGTTATTTGAAGAATAGCTAATGCTTTTTCAAAATGTTTATCAGTTATAATCATGTCATTTGATTCAGCTGCTGAAATTAACATACATATTTTATTAAGGTGCAGTGGCCGGCGATGATTGTAGCCAAGAAACTTATCTGATATGACTCCTGATATGTCATAATCTTGTTCATACCAACGAACATATACTTTAAGAAATTCCTTTGATAAGATAAATGGCCCAGATAAATTTGCTATTTCCTGAAGATCATTTTCAAGATTACGAATGATTTCCTCCTCTTCTTCAGTTAGGAATTGTAATGCTGTTCGTTGCTTTGGGCCATTTCCAACAACGAAAATAATTCGCGAGATCAATCCACCGCCTACAGCATCCTGACTTAACTTTGCTTGAAGTAAACTTGGCGTTATAGCACCAATGATTGTTAGCCAGCAGTTAGATAGGTCTTCACTTTTTCTTGTAAGCGTTTTATACGTCCAAGAATCAGAGCAATCAAAAAGATCAGTCAGAGATGAGATGAGCATTTGATCTCGATCAGAAAGAAAGACTTGAAATTCCTCAGACCAGATCGAGACACTTTTATGTTTTTTGGTTAGTCCTTGTGGGTCAACATAACTATCTTCTGAGTCCATAATTTCTTTGTAAAGTGCCTGTGTTGATCCAAGTGAATCTGCTCCTATTGGTACATTTAATGTTTGAACGATTGATTTGGCAATTTTCATTGCCGTTCCTTTCCGACCTCCAGGCGGACCAACTAATGAAACAAATAAATTAGGATATACAAAGCCTCTTAAAGCGCCCCAATTACAGTAACATTTTCTCCTTAATGCGGATGAGATAGCTGTTAATCCAGACCAGAGATGATATAGTTCTGGAGGTTCTGTTCGTTGGGTATATTTCATGTAATATTCCATCCAGTCTGATAATTGTCTTGACATATTTGAATATCCTTAAAATTCAGGGGCATAAGGTTTTTTCTTAAATCCATGGGAATATCCTAAAGTATATAACTGAGTTTTTTCTGTTGTATTATTCATAATACTTAAAAGAAGATCTCTTTGCTGTTCAGAAGTACATTCGATTACCTCATATTCATCAGTATTATTAGACCAGTGATTGACAAAAACTATTGCATCTCCTTTAATTTTTTCTGCATCAAACATTTTATTAGGATGAACTATTATTATGTTGTATTTTGTATCCATTTTTTAATCTCCTTAAAATCCTATTTTTTGAATTGCTTTATCAACTGATTCTTGGTTGAATTGTGATATGTCTGCTACATTACCAGCCCATTGTGTGCCAATCTTGGCGTCTAACCCTATTGTAAAACTTTTACCTTTGTAAGTAAATG
>DYPS01000128.1 GCA_020719775.1 Desulfosporosinus sp.
GACTTTGGAGAGTGGAGAGAGTTTGTTGTAGATAGTGTAAAGAGAGGTTTCGATCGCGTCAATTTCTATCGAATTGAGCGGATCTGCAAGCACCACCATACTAAAGCTTTCATTTTGCATGACATCCACCAAACGATCAATCCCCTGAAAATCTTCATTTTCTTGATATACACTCGGGACACCATCAACTCTTGCGACGCAATTCATGTTGTGTATTTTAGATAAAAGTTCTGTTTTTTGCTCTCCCACTTCTATCACTCTACTTCCGCGAAAGTTGCCTTCGATAGAAGGTTTGAGGATTCGACGACCTATTTCTTGAATGTTTATTGGTAAATCTTGTCTAAAATCCAAATCTTTCACCACACCAAAATAAAACGAAACTCCATTGGCATCTCCATTTAATAGATAAACAAAATTAATCCCTTCGATACGCATGGCACTAAGGATATTTTCAAGTGCCTCTCTACATGGAGACTTCTCTTCAAAGGTTAGTTCTTGGATATGAAATAATGCAATTTCTGTAGTATCAATTACTTGAGTATTTTTTCGAATAATTACGTTTTTTTGTATGCTTTTTCTTAAGAAATTCTTTTTTTCCAAAATAGTTAAAAGCAGTCCTTCTTGATCTTTGCTTTGCATTACTTATCCTTTGATGTCTTGAGTTTTTAAGTATGCCTTTTCTTGGTGATGACTTTCGCATAATCGCAATGCTACAATCATCGGTAGTTTTTCGTGCTATAAATTGCTCCAAATTTAAATAAATTGCTTTTTCGACACGGGTTTCACTTGCTTTGCTGAGCCAATTAATGATTGTTTTATTGATATTTCCTAATGTATCTGTGCGTTTGTCATACAAACTCTCTTGTGAGCCATCAGACATCAAAATAAACCCATTTGCTTGAGATAGAATACCCATCTTGACTCTTAATCTTTTTGTGTGATGGATTGAAGTTGTAAAAAAAGTGCTATTAGCATACTCTCCATTTTCAGGATAAGAAACAATATTCAAATGATTATTCTCACTCAAGACACCAATCACGCCATCTCCAATGTGACATATAATGTAAGCATTATTTACAATTGTCACACAAAGAAGTGTAGAGGATAGCTCTTTGACTTCAATATTTTTTTGTTGTGCAATTTGATAGAGTTGTTGTTCTATAAATGAGAGAAGATAGCGTGATGGATTTTTTTTATTTTGGAGATATTTGTATCTTGAACGAATAAAATACAGTATCTTTTTGGTGATTGCTTCAGCTCCCAAATCGGAGTGTTTGCAACTACCAGCACCATCTGCCAACGCTAAACCATAAAAATTACCTTGTGATGTTTTTCCTTTGAGTTTAAAGGTTCTATCTTGGCAAGGCATATTTTTTGCAATATGCCCTCGTCCTACAATGTAACCACTTGCGATTTTCCAATCAGAAAAATACATCTTAAAGCTCGATTTCCAATTTAAAATCTTTTGGGTTTGGCATAGATATTCTTTCGCCTGGAATTGACTGCGAAGCAACTGCAACACTTTGACTCAACCACTCAAAAAACTCCCTAAAATGCTCAGGCGAAGTGACTTTGAGTACGGTATCATTTCTCATAGTGCTAAAACGCTTAAGTGTGTTTATATCTGCTCCGTCTCCTATCGCAACTGAAAAAAGAGTGAGTTTCCTTTTGTTTTTGAGAGCTTCGACTTTTAATACAGAAGAGTCAATACTATCGGTTGGATAGCCATCTGTCATCAGAACCAACCATGGCTGATAATAATCCACTCCCTTACTGGAGTACTCTTGTTTTCGTTGTTCTAAAATATTTAAAGCCAAATCAACACCTTCTCCCATTGATGTTGAACCGTTAGCAGACAAATAAGGGACTTGTTGTCTGTCGATATTTGCAAAATCAAGCAACACTTCTGCACTACTTTCAAAAGTAACAATTGCTAACTCGACAGAATAGCGTGCAATCTCATCGCTTTTGATGGCATCAAAAAAATACTCAACTCCTCGAGATAGCTCTTCGATAGGTTTTCCAGCCATCGAACCACTCACATCCAAACACAAACACACAGGTAAACGTGTTGTAGGGTTTTCAATTAAATCTTGTTCTCTTAGTATCATAAGATTATTCATTTTCTATCCTTTGCGTATTTTGATTATGAATTTACCATTTAAATAAATTGGTAAAAAAGCTATTGCCAATAACATTGCTTGAAGTATTTCCTGAATTGCTTGTCTTGCCTCGACATGACGGACATTTTTTAGGAAAAGACAATCCTTTGCTACTGTAAAATTGTCGCTCACTTTCTGAAAACAAAAAAGATGCTCCGCATACAGTGCAACTCCTAAATTCGCCTCTACAGTTAATACAATAGTTGTGATCAGGATCATGAAAGCTTTTTCCACAATTTAAGCATTTTTTCTTTTGTTGGGCATATATTTTTCTGCATGCATCGCACTTCAATCCATTTTTTCCTCCTTTTGATTTTATTTTTTCATAAGTACTTTTTGGCAACTTAAACCTTTTGCTACATACTGAACAGTTTGACTCTACTGTTTCTTCTTGTATTACTTTTCCCTCACTGTTGATTTGTTTAAAATAACTTGGGAAAACTTCATTTGTTTGATGTCCTTGTTCCAATTGATGAAGATAGTGTTTAAAATCTCTCATTAGCTCTTTGAGAGAAATCTGCTCATTGTTTCTAAAAATTTTGCAAAAAAGTTCTTTTAGTTTAAAAGGAAGATGACTCCAAATATAAACCCATTGACCATCTGGAGCATTTTTATATCCTTTGTCGTTGCATTTATAGGGAAAGTTTTCTGGTTTCATGTTCTCTCTTTCACTACCACCTCCACTAAATGAATAAGGAAGTTTTCCTGGAAACATAAGCTGAAAAAGAAGTGTTGAGAGTGCATAGATATCATCCTCTTTGGTTCTTAAATAGCTATCATAGGATTTACCATGATGTATGGCTTTTGTATAGGGTATCATACCTACTGCACATGGATAATCTTCTATCTGATAGCTATCTGTATCTATAAAATAAACTTCATTTTCATTTTCTATCAAAATATTGCTTGGATTGATATCGCCCAATATAATATTATGACGATGAAGTTCTTCTACTTTTCCTAAAATACCAATAGCTATTTTAACAAGATGCACTCTATTCCAATGTGGAAATTTTTGTTTAAAAAGAGGAGGGATAAAAATGGATGTTTTCATTTCTGCTCCTGATGCTTTTGGCATAAGGTATCCAACAAATTCATTTGAAAGATTAAAAACGATTCTTTTTGGAAGACAAACATTTTTGATATTAATATCTGCTTGAGTCAAAAGTGTTATTTTTTCTTTTCTGAACTTTGTATTTTTGTCGCTTTTGTATATTTTACACACAAAACCTGTATCGGTAAGATAAACAGAACCTTCCCCTCCTGTTCGCCCAATCTGCTTTTGTAAATAGTGTCTGTTTTTTGCATTATCAATAACATACTCACCAGCACTTGGAACAGTTGTTGGATTTAAAAGAGAATTATCTTTTTTTGGTATTTTTTGTAAATTAAATAAAACTTTTGGTATTTTTTTATGAGAATTAAACACAACAAGAGAATTATTTTTAATAAAAAAGACTTGAATATCTTTGATTCCTTGTGTTGATTTTGAATTTTTTAAATCTAAAATATCTTGTGCAAGATTTCCTCCATTTTTTTTGCTGTAGTCATTGGTAATTAGACAAAGGTTATACTTTATTCTAAGATCATTAAATTGTGTAATGATTGCATTGTCTGCAAATTGTTTATCAAAAGTACTGTTTACTCCATAAAGTCCAAATTTACCCAATTCTCGGATGATGTGTTTGGCTTTTTCTGCATCTTTATTGCTTTTACTAATATGTTTGTCGATCTCATTGAGTACTGATTTAGGTACAATTAATCGCTGATTTGATTGATGCAATGCAGGTGCTACAATTCTAAAAAAAATATACTCTGCATCTTGATGCATCAAGCTTGACGTATCGGCAAAAATTTTATATCCATTTTTTACAACATCTTCGAAATTCATTACAATATCTGCCTTAAATTTATTTTTTAAAAATTTGAAAATCTTCAAACCGAAACACCTTATTGTGAAAAAATAAACCTTTCAATCCCTATCCACCATGGAGAGTATCTGTTCCACCACCGACATATCC
>DYPS01000041.1 GCA_020719775.1 Desulfosporosinus sp.
AACCCCAACCCCAACCCCAACCCCAACCCCATAATTTAAAAAGAAATGCAAAAATATAATGGTAATAAGATTCAATTAAATATAAATTTATGCTTATTCAACTCAATAAATAATATTAAGAATTAACTTTCCTTTCATTTGTTGGCTTACATATTCAGATTCAACGTGTTATAATTAATAATTTAAAAATGATTTCCAAAATCATAGTTGCAGCTGTTATGTGTCTGCTACTCATTGCACAGTCACAAGTGCCACTCATACAAATTAACTCATCCCATACTCATAACGCCTTTCATTTCTCACTTTCTATAGAGGCAAATCAAAAACTATAGCTATATTCGAGGAAGATAGTCAACACATAATCGCACTGGACTCAAGTCGATACTACCAATGATAAAACTATCTTCAATCCTGAACTAAAAGAAACTTCTGTTCTAGTCAATGGAAGACATTAAGGTAGAAATTGGATTGAATTCTATGAACAGTCAAAACCATCAGAATAGAGACATTTTATCTATCTTTAAGTGAAACATAACGATTCAGTTCAAGGCTATCTTCTTCCAACCTTTTCTCACAAAGTTCCAGCTTTAAAAATTGACAGTCTTTACAGATGTTCTGATGCATTAATTTCAGTTACAAGGACTGATGGTGATGCTCATATTGTAGTATTTAGTGAGAAGGATGTTTGGAGAGTTCATCAAAACATAGATGATGGATTTAGAGGAGGTGAGAGAAATATATTTTATGGCTACGCTGCTGATTTTGATCACGTCAATCCAGTGGAAGTTTAGATCGGAGATCACTACTTTTGTTTGATTAATTCTGATACTCCAACTGCTAGAATTAATGTTGATTGGAAATCAAGATAACAATTCGATCTCAATTAGCTTCTTCATCATGTAGGATAATCCTTGCCAGTTGAAAGAAGAAAACCCAAGAAGTATCACGATGAACTATGATTAAACATACTCTAAATCATTCAATTTTAAATTATATTATTGTTATTTTTCAACTTTACAATAAACAATTGAGAGGCAAAGAATATCAAAACTATCATTATTATTGGCAGCCAATGCTTTTATCTAATAGTTCCTTAACTGATTATTTGTTTACATTGAACTCGCTAGAAGTCAAATTTATAATGGCCTTTAAATACTCCTTTTGTAATATTTAAATATTCTTTTCATATTACGAACAAAGACTGCTCACTTTTCTTCTCCATTCTCCGCGGCGATAATTAGATTCAACTCTTATCTATTTCTTGTCAATTAAATCTTAGATGCTTTTTACTTTTCCTAGTACATATTTTTATTCATTTTATTTGTTGTCTTTTGCAGAAGTTAAGTTTTTTTTAAGAATGTTATTCTCTTATAGAAGCTGAGATATTTTTTTTCTGTTTACTTCCATTGATTAATTAAAGGATTCATCTAAACCTTTTAGTTCAACTTTTCTGGATTGAGTAGCAAATCGTAAAGTCGACAAGGTTTGAGTAAAATTAATTTCTGCCGGACTGATAGTGCATATAATTAAAGTTTTTTTGCTGGTAGTTAAAGAGGGAGCCAAGAGTCTAGTTAGTTTTGAATCTCTGAAAGGAATATGAGTGCTGAATTATATTTAAAATACCTTTTCTTTGAGCTAGCAAGTTTGTTAATAACATTGGAAAGTATGAACAAACTTTTATTAATATATGCTGTTTCCTCATTTGTATCTTAGTCAGTAAGTCTTTCACTGCCAGCTAAATCGACTAAATTGAGAATGGCTTTAACTTTATTGTCTCCTTCAATTATTTTCTGAATAAAACAAATATTACAATTTGAAAGATAGTGTGGGATCTCGAAGAGTGATCATGATATTTCTTTTAAGCGTAAGCTCGTTGGTACTCTCCCTCTGCTAAAAGATCCATTGCCTCTTCAATGTTGTTGACTGGGCATTGGGAAAGTCCAAGCACACCTTAATCCACTATCTTCAAATTAACTGAACCTTCTTTTAAAAGATCATTGATTTGTTCATTATAAATCTACAAATACGATATCTTCAAGCTTGTTTGAGCAGACACTTTCTCAAATATATTTTTGAGAGAATAAAGAATTAGGCCCTATGTTGTTTCATTTCCTAACATTGTATAAGTTTTGCCAGAAGTAGTTTGCCCATACATGAAGATTGTCGCATGATTACCTTATAAAAATTATTCCACAACTTTAGAGCAACAATCCATGTAGACTTATTGATTGCTATGAGTATCTTTAAATGCGTAATCGCAAGTGAATTAATAGATGTTATTTAGTTATATTTTATTCTTGCGTCTCATACCTGGCAGAGAGTCCTCATTAAAAACAGTACTGTTGTTGCGAAGGGCTTGACAACGAGGTAAAGATGAAACTTTGTTTGATTCTTAGTTGACATTCCACGCTTCAACATCTTCGTACTCGTATAATAATGGTCTCATGCGTACGGCCACTTAAATCTTCTTACTTTTTTTCATCTCAATTAACGACTATAAATAAATATTGAGTAAGCATAAAAATTAATTTCATTTTTAGATTTAGATCAACTGCCATAAAATTATATTATTTTCCTTCTATTCTTAAAATTATCTACTAAAAACATTTTTATTTTTATAGACGAGTATCACCAAATAAATTTCAAATTTGAAGTTAACTTTTTCCTGCGATGTATTATTATTGGATAAATCTATTAAGTTTATGTTATTTAATTGCCTGAAAGCAGAGATGCAGTCCAATTTAAATGAGATATAATTTAAATATTTTTTAAAATGATATAAGCACCAGCCAAGAAGGACAACAAGAAAAAGGATCTAAAGTTAGATGAAGACCTTGTACATCTATTTGAATATAGAGCATTGAAGATAAAGAATTAAAGGAAAAGATCGACGCACATTGCGAGAGACTATTAGACAATCAGCTGGCATCCATTAAAGAATTAAAACATATAGTTAAGTCAGCAACAACAGCAATGACCAGTGTTCCAAAACCCTTTAAGTTTTTAAAGACACATTATCAACCTCTTACTGAGCATTTCAAAGGTCTTCCTGATTCAACATAAAAAGTAAATATCTAATCATTTAGACTGAATACGCAGATTTTCTATCAGTGCTCGCAATGATCTTCGGAGAGAAGGGAGCCAGAACAAGTCTTTCATATTTACTGCAAGGAACTAATAGTAATTTTACTGAATGGGGACATGAGTATGTCAGCAATCTTGCAAGTGATATTGGAAGATAATATGAGCTTCGTCTTGAAAACAGCGAACCATACTAAGAATTAGTTGAAATGGTCAATAAAATTGTCCCATATTTTATATTAAACAATGCTGAACATGATGCTATTGACCTTCTTTTGATAGTGGATAAGTTAGAGGACATTAAAGATTTTGTGACTTAACAGAATTTCTCAAAAGTTCATATGTATTTGTCAGCTGTATGTGGATATTCTACTGACCAGGATGAGTTCATTAAAATTTTAACCATTCTCTATGATATTTCACTAAAACACTCAGAATATACTATGGCTTTAAGAGTTGCAATTAAATTGGATGACCACAACAAAATTAAATAGGTTTTCGATGAATGTCCTGACTAACTTATAAAAAAACAATTGGCATTCAATGCTGCTAGACAAAAAATATTTATTCCAAATTTGAACGAGGAAGAAAATGAGATTATTTCAAACAGACTGCTACCTAAATTTTATATTGACTTGGCAAAAGATTTGTAAGTTCAAGATCCAAAAGATCCAAAAGATGTCTTCAAAGTACATTTGGAAGAAAACTATAAAGGCTCTGAAAGCAAAAATCCCACACTACATAACATTTACGTCAATGCTTTTGTCAATGCTGGTCTCACAAGAGATACTCTTATGATTGATGAAGAGGAGAGTGCATAAAAAAGTTTTGTCCTTAAAATAAGTGATAAGTAAGAATGGCAAACAGCAGCTGTTGCTAGTTTGGGTTTGCTATGTCCTTGGAATATTGATACCATAGATAAACATTTGATGCAGTATATTGATAATGAAGGAAAATTCGTGAAAGCAGGAGCGAGTTTGGGCATTGGAATTTGTAGTGCAGGCATTAACGATTAGAATGATATTGCTTTTGGTTTATTAAGTGATATGGCTCAAGAAGGAAAGGATGATATTGTTAGAGAATGCTCAATTTTAGGTTTAGGTTTAGCCTATGCAGGAAAATCAAGACAAGATTTACAATAAATCTTTATTGCAAAAATCATTGACACAAGTTTAACACTCAAGGAAAGTGCTTATGCTGCCCTTTCACTTGGACTGAGCTTTGTTGGACAATGCAATGGTGAAGTTGCAGAAGCAATTGTACAAACTCTCATGGACAGGTCGGAAGATCAATTGAATGAGCATTTCTCAAAATATTTTGGAGTTGGTCTTGCATTTTTGTATATGGGACAACAAAATAAATGTGAAGCTACCCTCTAAGCTCTTCAAATTATTGAACATCCAATTAAAAAATTTATTGAAATACTATTAATCAGCACAGCTTATGTTGGAAGTGGCAATGTTTTGAAAGTTCAAAATTTGATGCATGAATGTCTTAGTGAGGATAAATACAGTGAGACTGCCATATTAGGTTTAGCATTGCTTGCTTCATCTGAGTAAATCGGTAATTAAATGGCATTAAGACTGATGAATCACATTCTTCATTTCTCTAAAACTGATAAAAAGAAAATTGTACCTATTGCTTTGGCATTACTCAGCATTTCAAATGCTAAAATAAATGTTATGGACATTCTTCATAAACTTGCTTATGATGTTGATACTTAAATTTCTTATAGAGCCATTATTTGTCTTGGATTGGTTGGAGCAGGAACGAACAACTCTCGATTGGCAGATATCCTTAGAAAATTAGCCAGTTACTATACTAAAGAAGACAAGACCATTTTATTGATTAGATTAGCTCAAGGTTTGCTGTATATGGGTAAAGGTATGCTATCAATTCAACCATATTATAATGAAAGGTTTTTGCTTTCCAAGGTAGGAATGGCTGGTCTAATCACCTTCTTGGTTTCTCTTCTAGATATTAATGTTACTCTTTTAGGAAAGAATCATTTCTTTATGTACTTCCTTTCCCTTGCAATGTATCCAAAATCTCTTTTTGTTGTACAAATTTATTTATTTAGTTAAATGACAAACTTTAGCCCATGCCTTTGAACATCAGAGTTGGACAAGCTGTGGATGTTGTTGGTCAAGCTGGAAAACCAAAGAAAATTACTGGTTTTCAAACTCATACTTCTCCTGTGTTGATAAGCAATGGAGAAAGAGCTGAATTGGCATCTGAAGAGTATATTCCGATTCAAGATTGTGTTCTTTAAAATTTTGTGATTCTCAGAAAAAATCCAGATTATGTTTAATAGGAAAGACCAAGAAAAAAAACAAGTATGTGATTTGCTTACAAATGTATTTCTAAAATTATTAATAAATGAAGATTAAATTGAACAAAAATCAAATATAGTAATGTTTATTAAGTATCTCCTTATCTTACTTTCCTTTTTTTTTCTTTTTGCTTATATCTGTTGTTTTTTTTACAAGTTTTTTCTCAGATTTTTTGTTATCATTTAATTTATCTTTTGTGTGACTAAAATCTCTACTTTTGCATGATATATCAGCTGAAGAATTAGAACTGATTCTTTTTCTACCAATGCACTTTGCATTTGTCAATTGATATTAATCATTAGTCCTCTTATAATTCTTTTATTGGACTTTCATAGGTTCTCTCACAATTTTAACAACTCCAAGAGAATCTTTGGAGACGCTTCTTTTTTTAACTGGAGGTAGTTTGCTTATGGAGATGGATCTATCTTTGCTAACATTGAGATTTTTTGTGGATTAAAGTAAGGTTTAATTGACAACTTTTAATTTTTTATTAGATGAAAGTCCATTAATTACTTTTTTACTGACTGATCTTTTCTTAGGTCCTGTCTTTGATTAATTCATTTTCATATTTACCTTACTATCATAAACATAACTATCTTCATACTAACTCTTAATCTTTTTTTATTTTTCTCTTTCTTTTTCTTTTGATTTTAATTTATTAATTTTATCCATTAAAGATGTATTATTCAATTTGACTTTTTCTTTAACACAATCAAACAATAACCGCTCAATTAAATCTGAAACTGAATCATTATTTGTTTCGCTGACCATAAGATCAACTTTAAAGTGATGCTCATACGAAGATATAATTTGTTTCATAAATAGAAGATCACAGTTAAGATTAAAGGCTAAAAAAAGAATAGACAGTAAATGATAGATATTGGCTTTGATGTATTCTTATGATTTAATTTTTTCATCGTTATTTTTGTATAATTGTTAGGCAATAAGTCTGCATTCAGTTGAAACAGTGAAGTATCCCATTGAAAAGTGCAGCAACTGTCTCATTACTATTTTTGTGTTGATAAAGGAATTATAGTACTCATCATCATCAGCTATGTATTCCATAGGAACCATATCAATAACTTCACTGATTGAATAGTTATTTACATGCTTTTACAAACTGAAACTGATCTTTTTTATGATTTTTTCTTAGTTCCATTTTTTAACATAAAATCGAGCTATCTGAATATAACTGTTTAATTCAGTCAATTCAATTTATTACTTAAAAAGTCTTACACTTTTTAGTAAATTTCTTATATCAACTATTTCCAGCTCTTTATTATTTTCATCACATGGACTAATTTTTGGATTATCATTTGATAAATCTTGAAACAAAGTATTTGTTATTTGCAGTACTTTTTTTCCTGCTGTTAATGCTGTATCTCTGTTCTTTGCTTGAGAATTGATTGTGCAAAACTTGAGATAATATTGAACTAATTCTATTTTCTTTTAAATTGTTGCATAAAGAAATTCATCATTTTTCTTGCCGCGATGATGATCAAGTACATTCGAATTAGCAGGGGATGATTCAATTGAAGCTAAGTGTGATTTTAAATTGAATATAACACCTTCTATGTACCTGGCTGCAGTTACTAAATCAGCTTATTTATAGTAGCAGCAAGCTTCGTTGTGAAGTGTACATATTATCATATTTCTGTCAATTGTCTTACCACAGCTGGCTCCATATTCTAAAACTCGCTCAGCCTCTCCAAGATAGATAAGTGCCTATTGAATCAAATCATCGTTGATAAGTTTTTTGGCTTCGGAATTAAATGATGTGAGTTTTTAAACATATTTATCTGCATAAGTGTTGGATTACTATCGTTGTAGGTGAGTTCAAGAAGTTTATTGCTGGATAAATGAACTCTTTGTCGAAGTTCATCAAGGTCTTCATATAGATTCTATTAATCTTCTTTTGTTTATGCCATTATTATATTATTAGCAAATCAAAAGGATGTTTTTCTCGCTACGTCAAATAGAGTCTGTTTGATTCTTAATTGAAGGAAATGTATATTTTTTCCATTATAATATTTGTAACTGATGGCCGAAGATAGATACGTATTTATTGTCGAATGGTTCGATTCCGCAGCTGCTCTAGTTAGAACATACAACCTCACTCTCTTCCTTAAGGATAAATCTATCGAAATGGTATGACAATAATAATCTAGTATGACGTTAAAAATAAACGCATCTTTCTCAAACGCTGTGAATACTCTGCTCTTCAACTTAAGGACATCTTCGTGGGAGCAGTGCTCAATGTTTATTCAAGACAACTCAAAATCATCGATTACGCAGATGAATTCACCAGAAGCAAATTTTAAGTTCAAAGAGGAAAGTAATTCTGTTGCAATATAGAGGTTTACTAATTGTAACTCCTGATGCCTACTTAAACATCGGAAAGATAATCAATATCATTGAAGAGCAAGGATTTTCTATAACTAATCTCAAAATTGCCAAGCTTAGTAAACTCGAGGCTTAGAAATTCTATGAGTCTCATAAGGGAAAACAATATTTCAATTAAATCACGAACTTCCTATCATCTGATTTGATCATTGCTATCGAAGTATTGGCATAAAATTGTTTTGGAAAGTTGAAGGACTTGTCTTCTGTTGTCAAAGGTCAATTCGCAGAAAATCAATTAAAAAGTGCTATTTATGTGAGTGAATCTGCTGCAACTGCTGCTAAAGAGATTGAATTTTTCTTTTCTTCAAAATCTACCTTACAATCTCCTGCATACTTTAATAATTGCTCTTGTTTAGTAATTAAACCTCATCTTATAACTTAAAACTATGTTGGGCAAATTTTTGATGCAGTACTATCTTCAGGATTTTAAGTCAGTGCTGCTGAAATGTTTTGGTTAGATAGGCCCTCTGCTGAAGTATATTAGATTATATTTAGGAATTTTTGTAAATTTATAAGGGAGTAGTTCCTGAATACAATCAAATTGTTTAATAGTTCACAAATGGTCCTTGTATAGCACTTTAAATAAGACAAGAAAATGTAGTTCCCTCATTAAGATAATTATGTGGCCCTCATGATCCATAAATGGCGAGAACAGTTCGCCCTAAATCTTTACGAGCAGTATACGGCAAAGATAAGGCAAAAAATGGAGTTCACTGTACAGATCTACCTGACGACGGTATTTTGTAAGTGTAATACTTTTTCAACATTCTTCAGAAAAAGTGATACTTCATCATATTTGGATAATAAATAAATAATGATATATCTTCATCATAAACGTTTTTCGACTTGTATAACTCCATTTTCCTCGTACTACTTTCGAGATACAATCCACTTATCAAAGATCCTCATTGAGGACATAATAGTTGCTCCAAGCCAGCTAGAAATAGATCTTTACGATTTTTAATTAGTTGTAAACACTTTCATTTTAGGGCCATATCCACTGAAATCCACTTACAAAAGTTATCTCTGAAGGCGGTCTGGAGTCGTACTGAAGCTAGATCCTCCTCCGACGAGCTGAATATTTGGAATCAGTTCTTTTCTTTGATCAGGTTCACATTTTTAAAGACTTTGACTTATTAAATGCTGAATTCCTTTGAATCCATCTTCATTTTTTTATGTGAAATACAACTCAGGAGCCATAAATAGTTCTTTTCCAAAGATAATTCTATTTTTATCAGGCAATTAAAAAGCAGTTTTATCAGTATGATCGTTATAGGAAATAGATTAATGTCTACTTTATAAAAGATGGCAGTGTTGATGCTTGACTTATCTCATAATTTCCTAAATTAATTGAATCTTACCATTGACCCCCACTCATTCATCTTAGGCGTTAGTTTGTTTTGATTGTTGAAGCCATTTTTATAATTTCCTTGAGTGAGAGAATGTTTATATAATTCCCTTGTGATGGTTTACCCGCCAATTGAGGCTCGAATTATACCCTTATTATGAATGAATCCCTCAACGACTGGGACAACATGAGTATATTCTGCTCCGATATCCACCACTAATGAACTTTCCAAGGCAAATAAATAGGTTGACAAGACTGGGGCTTTATGCATGAAGAGCCCATTAAATTCGTACTCTTCGAAAAAGAGCTAGATCAATTTTTGACGATACTATTTACTGCTGAGAGGAGGTTAGATATAGAAAAGTGGATGCTCTGATGGATTAACTAGCATTTTTTTAGCGAGAGTAGATCCTGTGAGTGTTTGAAAACCTTCCCAATCATCAATGAAGCAATTTTAGAGTATACTTTATGGATCACAGTTTTAGCGAGCGAAGGAGTTATAGAAATCCATTTCTACCTTTTCTCCTGATGTTTTATTAACCTGAACATACTAAGTAATCTTCAACTTACAGAAGGTGCGATGACGTCTGGTCTTTCCTTACCAGTGAAACCGATCTTAGTATTTAGCGATCCGACCTCCATGATTAGAGGTATGCCGTAGAGATGGTTGAATCCTTGTGGAATGTACATTGAATCGAGTTATAAAGAACAAAAGGACTATCCTCAAAATTGTATATCAACTTAAAATCCATAAATTTCATTTAAATTTAGAAAAATAGGAAAAAAAACAACATACCGCTTCCCAACTTCATATCAACTTTGTCTCATTTCTTGACCTAGCATTTTTTATTTTTACTTTCTCTTTGTAATATATTCAATAGTCAATTTTATATCAATCAATAATTTCATTTTAATCAATAAAATTTATCAAGAAGCATCAAATTTGGTTTCAACAAATTAAAAAAACGTCAGAAAGGTTTATCAATTGAAAAAGAATATACTAAGTGAAATAATAAATTAATTTTTCTAAAAAAACCGTCAAAAAACAATAAATATAATATACATCCGTCTTATGCTTTTATAAAAGAATATTAATAATAAAGGGAAATCTTTTTATACAAAATCCAACACTATATGCAGTTTAATTATATAATAACAGTGTTCATTCAAAAATTGATAATAAAATTTTAAAAATAAAAATTGAAGAAAATTAAGTGTTGATCTTCAGTTAATAAAATAAAATAATAATTAATAGTGGAATTGAAATAACTAGAAATAATTTTATTAGCATTGATAATGAAATGCTTATGAAGTGAAACTTTTGTTTTTGCTTTTTCTATTCCTTATGATCATATAAGATACTTCATATGGGAGTAATCCAGCTCGTTCTAATTTTCATTGTGCTATATGTCATAATCCTACTTTCGGGCTTTCACTAAGTCAAAGAAGGTTATGTTGGAATTTACAAGAAATTTGGAGTTCTACAACCACATCTAAGCTAACCAGGCTTTCATTTCAGAATTCCATTTTATGAACAATTCATTGAAATGAAAATTAGTATTCAAACTGACGTAGTGACCAACATTCCATGCGGTACATCCAATGGAACTATGGTATATTTCGATAAGGTAGAAGTAGTCAACAAACTTCGTAAATAATATGTATATCAAACTGTGCTTAACTATACAGAGAATTATGAAAAGTTTTGGATTACTGATAAGTTGCATCATGAAATAAACCAGTTTTGTTCTAAGCATTCGTTGCAATAAATTTACATAGATATTTTTGATAAACTTGATGAGGAACTTATTGATTCTCTTGGCAAAGATCTCAATAAATGGGCTCCAGGAATTGAACTACTCTCAATAAGAGTTACAAAACCAAACATTCCAGAAAGAATTAAAAAGAATTTTGAAGATATGGAAAAAATTAAAGTTGACTTTTTTATTGCTGCCGAAAAAGAAAAGGTAAAAATGGAGTAATAACTCACCAAACAAAAACAACAGGTTATTAAAACAGAATCTAATTTAGAAGTAAAAAAAATATAACTAACCAAGCAAATAGACAGAAAACAAAACGATTTAAAAATGGCAATTATTTAAGGAGAAATTATATTCGAAAAGGCTAAAACTTAAATTGAGACTGAGTTTTTAGCTGCTTTTGAAGAAGCTGAAAACTATCCAATTTTATTTACAGACAAATACATGTCTTTCTTAGCAACAGATGCTTTAACAGCCAATATTAGCTTAATTTTGGGAGATAAAATGCCCAATATTCAACTTAAGCAATGATTGATGCTATATTCATTAAGTTGAAAATTATTTATACTTCTATTAAGTTCCTTTAATGATTGTATGAAATATAAAAATAAAATAAAAATGTTGAGAACATGTTTATAGCTAAAATAACTTCCTGTCATGAAATAACTATAAAAATTAAAATATTTATATCAAAGTGTTACATCAAAATTGAACAAAGGAAGAATTAATAAAAAATAAAAATGCTCATAATTGATATTTTGTTTACTTTATTATGAAGATAAATTATTAACTATTATTTTTATTTTCATTTTCATATTTAAATGTTTACATTTTATCTTAAAATAGAAAAAAGTATATTAATATGGTATATAACACTTTTTGTAATTAATGCATGAGTATTGACATTGGAAGAAATATAGTTTTTAAGTTTGTAGAAAGCCATAATGCAGCTTGCAATTCAGCCAAACAATCCCGCTACTCCTTCAGTCAGCATTCTCAACTCCAAAAGATAAATTGAAGATTTTTAAATGATGCTAGCTGATGTCAAAAATAGCCAAAATAAAGTGCACACTATCTCAATCAATAGGCAAATCACTTCAGGAATGATAATAGATTGGAGAGAGTTTGGTTAAGACGACTCAATCAAAAGTCAGCTACTTCTTAAAAATGGATAACTGGAGGAAAATACCATTTTTTCTTACTTGGTGTAAGAATGGATTGGAGATGAACCTATAAAGGTGATTTATAGATGGATCAGGAGACCTAAAAGTAGTTCTAATGTAATTTCATTAATTGAAGAAGAACATCTTTATCGCGGAAAAATGAAGAACACTCGAAAAAATGGAGAAGGGCAGTACATAATAACAAGAAGATATTCAGATAATACTGAAAAACAGCAGTATGTAAAAGGAATTTGGACTAATGATATTCTCATTAGCGGAGTAATTTCAGATGAGCATGGCAATACAACTCAAGTTCAAAATAATGTAATCAATATTAGATCGAAAAAGACTATTACTGCCTATCTTGAATAAAATAAAACTATTCGACTGGAAGTTTAAAAAATGAAAAAAACTGAAAAATTGCTGAGCCCTGTTAACAAAGGTTCCAAAGAATCTCTTTCATCAATTGCTGGAAAATCTGCAAAAAAAATTGATCATAATCATCGTTACGCCTCAAAGCAATGACTTTTATTTTACTTAATACTTAAGTTTCATATATCAATATATAGCCGTTATCATGAAAAACAAGTAACTTATTGTTTCTCTACAATTTTATCAATATTAAATGAAACATTCATAATTAGTATGCTTCAGTTTTGATAAATTTAAAACCTCAACGTTCAAACAACCCTAAAATATCGATTGATAATTATTTGCTATTGAAGACTAATGAATCAATAAAAAATAAACTTTCGATAATATAGTTGCAACGGCAATCAAATATTTTAAAAAAAATCATATTAAAGAAGGATTTTTCAACATAGTAGTAAATGAAAAATTCCTTATGATAAACTATTCTATATTTTGATAAATCATAAATATACAATTAATTTTGTTGTAAAAAAGCAGTTATTTTAGTATATGTCCATAAAATGTAAGATCTATAAATGATATTGATCATTGTGGTTGTTGTGGTTTTGGAATTGGGGTTCCACTAATTGGATTCATAGAAGGTCCTGTTGGGAATCCTAAAGGTTTTATTGGATTCATTCCTGGTAGAGACATTACTGAAACACCGGGAATATTTTGCAGTCCTGTCATCGGAGCCCCTGGGAATCCAACCATACCTGGCATTCCAGGTAAGGACTTGAATCCTCCAGAAATATTTGGTTGCTGTCCAAGTTGAGGGGGTTGAGAGCCAATACTAGGACCTTGCTGATTTTGAGGGAAGTTGAATGGCCTTGGAGCCATTCCTGTCATTCCTGGCATTCCTGGCATTCCTGGCATTCCTGGCATTCCTGACATTCCTGACATTCCAGACAAATTGACAGATCCAGGATTTAATCCTCCAAGAGAGTTCATACCTCCGATATTATTGATTCCCATAGCTCCGACTTGTGGAATTCCTCTGAATGCTCCCATTTGAGGATTAAGCTTAGGAACACCTCCAACTCCGGGTTTAGCTCCAAAAGAGAAAGCACTAAAATTAACATCTCTTCTCATACCTCCCCTCGTATCATTGTTTTTTCTGCCGATTGTACTTTTATCTCCTCTAATTTGTCCTCTAGTTTTCTTCTTGCCCTTGAGTTAAGTATGCTTGATATAAAGTCCATCTTTGTTGACATGTCCTTTTTGATGATTAGAACGAAGTTGTTTCTTGTTATCTCCAATCAAAAAGATATTTTCATTTCCTGGAGTAACGCGGATATCATTGGTTAGATCCTTAATTTCTTCTTCGCTTAGTTCTCTGAAGAAATGAATAATGAGTCTCCTTGGGACTTAATTGATTTCAATCCATGAAGGAAGAACCTTATCAATATCGTTGCATGTGATTCCTTGAGTTTCATTTGTATCAGTTTTGTAGAATTTTTTAGATTCAATGATGTTAAAACTAAAATACTCATATTTTCTAACGGGCTCTTCTCCAAGAACGTTACTTTTTTGAGATTTACTTGCAAGTTCATTTAAAAATTATTTGACTAAATCTTCAGTGGCATCCTTTCTCACTTCAGAGATGACAATTGTGCGTGGGTCTTTAACATTTCTCAAACTTCCATAAATAAGTGTATCTCTGAATTTAGGTCTTGCATTCTTAAATGTTTCATATGCTTGAAGTGTTTCTTCGTAAGAAGAGAATGTGACATTTGCCCATGCTCCCATTTGAGAGTAAATTGCAGCATAAACATTAACAATGTTCCATTGAGGATTTTGGTTTGAAACAAATTCCTTAATTTCTTCTGCGAGAGTGGCTGGATCCTCTTTGGGATTATGATGAATACCTTTAATGTGAAGAACATTTGATTGATTTTTCTTAGTATATTCATATATTTATGATTTAGCAATTTTGGAGAATACCTCATCTTTGTTTATTAGATCTGAAATGTAATTGAGGATAGTTTCATATTAATTTGGTTTATTTCCAGCAATTTGCTCGATTTGAATGCTTCTGTTGGCAATATTGTTGGCTTCTTTGATGTTACTAACATAGAAGAAGACACGGGCATATCTGAGAGGTTTCTTGTCTGTTTTTGAGTGAGGAATGGTGATTTTGTTGACTTCTACTGATGTTCCGAAGAGAGGTTTGATTATTCTTTCAACCTATTTTTCGAGATTTTCATCATTGAAATATTTGGTCTCGTTTTATTGAATTTGTTTTTCTTCAAGACCAGCAGTGTTAAGTTTGAACATCATTTTTGAGAGATTTTCAGATATTACTGTTCTGGTAATTCTGATTTTTTCCTTCAAAATGGCTGTTCTGTCGAGAGTCTTTTTGACGAAAAGAGCATCATCTTAAGAGCCATAATAAATGAAGGCGAATCCTTTACTTTCTTTATGTTTGGTTGTGGGATGCTTAAGACCGGAAATAGTCTTAATGCTGAAGTGATGCTGGATCATAGCGGTTGTAACACATTTTTCAAATCCACTAACAAAAATTCCTCTTGCAAATTCTTTTTTCTTTTCTTCCTGTTCGTTATTGGCAAATCCAATATTGCTTGAAAAATTTTGAGCTCTCATTGCCATTCCTGGGAAACCTTGAGCATTCATTCCAGGTATTCCTGGAGGTCTAATGGCTGGGTTCATAAGTGGGGCGGGATTTAATTGTTCCATTTATTTGGGCTTTTTTACTTGTTGAAAAAAATTATATAGCCTGTAATTATTGCGCTATTTTGATTGTAATTTTCAACAAAATAGATGAGCCAAATAAAAGATAGATGGGAAATATTTATCATTAATATCTTTCAAATAAAGTTGTAATAATGATCAATTGGTTTGTTTAAGGCATTTTTCAAGCAAACATTTTTACTCAAACCTATTTTCTTCTATTTTTCGCAGTTGTTTTAGAAAATCTTCAAATGAAAGTTATTATTAACTGAAACGATTTTACAAAAAGGTAATGCAATCTTCTCTTGATTTCAAGCTGCAAGTCAAATTTAAAATTTGTTCAGATAGATTGTCTCTTGGCTGAACAATGTTTGCTAGATTACTTGCATCTGCATTTTCGTTTAATTTTAAGAAGTTTGCCATCTCATAATTTTAAGTCCGAAGATATGACTCTTCTGACGATAAACTTTGTTTAATTATATCCAAATGTTGATTCTTTTCAAGTACTTTTGTAAACTATGTTTGAATTTTTTATATATTTATTTTTTGCTTTCCCACAAGCTTTTGACTGGAAGCAATAGTATTAATTGATCCTCCACCACTGATAATACCGCTCATTCCTCCTTGATTGCTGTTTCCCCAATTATTCCCGTTATTATTGTAAGTATTGGCAGGATTTGTGCTTGGGTTCTGTCCCCATCCTCCGTTATTATTAGCATTATTGTTGGCATTCCATCCACTATTATTTCCTAATTGGTTATTATTCCATGTATTATTATTGTTTCCTCCCCAATTATTGGAGTTAGGATTTCCTCCCCAGTTGTTGTTACCCCAATCGCCATAATTATTGCCGTTGCCTCCATTGCTTCCATTGCTGAAGCCTCCTCCTCCATAGTTATTACTATTTTTATTAGAATATAAAGCATCCCATACATTATTACTGCCATATGTGTTATTTTATGTGATAGGTTTTGAAAATGGGAATCTATTTTTTAATAATTCGTTTGATTCGAGAACAATATTAACCTAAATTGCAATAATTTATACCAAACTATTTGAAGGCTGCCAATTTTTTACTCCACTTAGTTTTTAATTTAATATGTAGGAAGAAGCGTCTGTTTTTGATTGTACTGATTGATAAAAGGGATCCACACGATAGTCAAGGTTTCGATTGACAATTCTAACAAAAGGAGCTGACCTTGGATAATCAGCTGGTAGCATCATGTTATAGTCTATTTTACATATTTTTCCCTTTATTTCCATCTCTAAAATTCCCTTTAATTATATGTATCTTTTTGGAATTCCTCCTTCGGCTTGATAACAACAATATTACTGAACATGAGTAGATCAGGATTAAAGAATGGATAAACATGCAAGAGTTGTTTGACTGCTTTTTCTATAACGTACTTGGTTCTATTTTAGATTGAATATACTCATCTGCATAAGTGCACTTTTAAAGAT
Organism: Desulfosporosinus sp.; assembly: GCA_020719775.1. GTDB lineage: Bacteria > Campylobacterota > Campylobacteria > Campylobacterales > Arcobacteraceae > CAIJNA01. The sequence continues at coordinate 16,652 of DYPS01000041.1, forward strand.
TGCTTCTCAAATTATTTTATTTCTCACTACCTGAGTTCCATTTATTGCCATTCATCATAGTCAATAGACCCTGTGAAATGTCCTGAGTAAAAAAGTTCATTGCAAATTATTATTATATGACTCAAATTCTGAGGATAATTTACAAGTTTAAGCATTAAACAAGACTTAAATTAATTTTATACAGGATGATGTTGGTTTAGCTTAAATCAAATTTAAATAGTTATTAATTGAAGATGAGAAATAATTATCATAATCCGTCTCAGTCTGAAGATTCAGTCACCAAAATATCGAGAAGTAAGTCCCGCAATCAAATGTCCATTTCATCCAAGATCAAAGAAAAAGTAACTGAAGTTGTATTCAGGAGAGCAGATGGAATTAAAGATTTCATCTTGAACATATACCTTAGTATAACTACCTCAACGAACCCCATTCACAATGTAAATACTCTTTCACTAAGACCTCAAAAACAAACTTAGAGTACCTAACAAAAAGTATACTATCTTTTACTAAGAAATGATCGAAACGATCTAAGTAAAGCCAAACGGGTACATGAGCCATCTCTTGACAAAAGTAAATATTTCAAGATGCAGACAAAGTCAGTAATAAACCCAATCTTCGAAGAAACTAAGAGAGATAGAAGTAAGCAATTAATAAAGCCTTTACAGATTTAAAATAGCTTTGGTTTTAAAAGTCAATACCAGAGTGTCACATGGAGATAATGACAAAAATATTTAATCGTTAGATCTATCCAATGAAAATTTTATAGGACATTAAGCATTAATTTTCTTAAATAACTAAACAAACTTCCCTTATTCAAAAAATAATGAGTTCAATCGACTCACGAGAAGCATGTATATAAAAAATTACAGAAATAATTAAGCAGTGGGAAAAGTAATAAATTCAGATTGCTAAGCTTAATAAATTTTTTTAAGAAAGAGTAAATCATTTGAGAATATTAACTGTGCATTGCATTGAGTGTATTTACCAGTGGAAGCAATCTATTGAACCTTTGCTGCCAAGAAATGCAAAATTAAGATACGTAACGAATGGTAAGTCATATCTTTCCAAAATCATGGAAGATTACAAGACAGTTGCAACTTCAAAACTTAGTGAGGTCTATGTCTTCGATGATAAAAAACATGATGTTTTCTTCTTAAATTATACTTTTGAAGGTAAAAAAATGAGTATTGTTTCGAAAAGTATAGTGAAAAGAATTAGACTTTGCTAGATGCTCCTTGCTGAAGACTAAAATCAATAATTTGAAGAGGAAGAAGAATCAAAAAGAACTCCAATGATTCAAAAGACCAAGTCACCTCCTATAAATAGGCAAGATAAATCTCTACCTCCAAAGGGTATTTACAACTCAATTGAAAAATGGAAGAAGCTTTAAATTTAATACGGATAATTTATCTAATATTTTTCAACTTCTCTCGCTAAAAGTGCATTCAGTCAATCTTTTTTGAATCAAATATAAATTCCTAGATACTAAGAACTGACCATTTTCCAAAATATTTAAACTACAGAAGAAATAGTGCTAGGAATTGATAAAAATTCATCACAAAGAAAAATAATTATATTGTCCATTAGAAGCACTCTTGATACTGCCTAAACCACTATTAGGAGTTTGGTTTAATATCTGTGGTAGCATGATAATTGCACTTAACTGAGAGTTTCCTTAGTTCATCATACTATTGGCTAAAACTTGTCAGTGGACGTTTAATTATAAAAAAGACTAAAGGCAGTTGGATTTAGGTGGGTTAGTGTCAACCACAGCAATGATGTTCGATTGACTATTTATAGCATCAAGAGACCTTTAAATACAATTGCTCATAAGACAGCTAGAAGGAAACAAGCATATCCTATGGTTATTTAGCATCTTTGCATTTTATCATTGAGTGAAAATAATTAAAAGAAAGTTCCGAATAAATGCATCACTGCTGTCTTTGCAATCATAGAATTGCTTAAATAACTAAAGAAGGAGGAATACTAGGAAATTTGTCAAAGAGATTAGTTTTCGCATTATCTTGATGGAATAAAAAGAATTTAAGAATATCTCACTTAGGAATCGAAACGCAATGGAATTAGTGAAGGGTTCGATAAATCGTTCACATATTCAGGTTTAAAGGCATTCGAAATAGATTCAGCATAAACAGCAGGCAAAATATTTAGAAATTTGTAGATTTCAGATTCTAAATTACCTCACTTTTACCCAAACTACATTTCCCTAGTTAATTCTTCATTCAAATTCAAGCATACAACAATAATTCATTAAAAATATACTAAATTTTTACCTGGCAAGTAAACCTAAATTTTGATATGTGAGAGTAATTACCCCATATATTTACTTCAATCTGATTAGGAAATGATCAACTTTTTTATCATAGAAGTTGAGTAGAATTTTTCTATGGAGTCAATTGATAGCATATTCCATGTAATTACAATAATAGTTAGGCAATGGGAGAGTAATCTACATTTTTGGATGATTTTTGGCTGCCTGTTTTTCATAAATCAATGGATTATGTCGATGATGTTGGACTAAAAAGCACCGAAATTGTATCAACTGATTACTGGAGCTGCCTAGGATCTATGAAACGAAAAGGAAACAAAAAAAGAACTAAAATTATTAAACCTCCATTTGTATTTGGTAAAATTAAATTAATTTAGGTTTAATTCATAAAAGACTGCTTTAAATTTTGTAAATTCCCTTTTACTGCACATTGGTTAGAAAATAAGATTTAATTTGATAGCATGGATTGTATTTCTTTATTATAAATAACTTTGACATATTGTCGATCATTCAAATACTGAGGGCTCTAAACAAATCCGCCCATTGTACGAAATATTCGATAAATTTCTTACAACTTTTCTAATCGAAAATTCTTAAATTTTGCAAAATTTATGCCTAAACCTTTTTTGTTTCGTAAGTTTTATGATAGTTCTTCCAATTTTAATAAGCTTGTTCTCCTTTGACTCTATGAGCCTCTATGGCGTAATACTAAGCTATGTATTATCCAAGGATCAAATAAAACTATTTAAAAGCAGGCGATTTGCATATTCTCCCAATCCACAACAAAAATATTGAAAAATGAGGATAGTCAAGTTCAACTTTTCGTTTGGGATAGTTTTGAATTAATTTTTTAATATCCATCAAACTGAACTCATCCATCACCTCTTCCTCAGGAGCCATTGGGTCTCTAAGTTACCTAAATTACCATATCCTTACCAAGTTTATCTCTCTTATTCTACTTTTATTTCTAATAGCTCCAACTATTTTTTTAATTTTAGTAAAAAATCCTTGTGTTTGCTTTTTTCTATTTAAATCATTGGAACTTCTTCTGAACATTTGATAGGCTACTCATAAGGTGTACGAATAACTTTGTTTACTGAATAATTAGTTTGTCCAGTAAGTTTTTGATCGTTTGCAAAATTGATTATTTCTGCTCTGTTTGAAATGGGTTCAACATTTTTTTACCCTAACTCTCCTAAGAAGGTGTATGTGTTGTCTTAAAGTTAATTTCTTTGAATTTAAAGCATACGACTGCGAATGGGGAGATTCTTGTTGGCAGGTTTTTTTGAGTTGTTGTTATTATCTGTACGCTCAGCTTCTTCCTATTCTTCAGATCCCTCTTATTCTTCATCCTCAGACCCCTATTTCTCTTAATGGTTTTAATGTTTCATCTTTAAATGAGTTTCATAAGCCTGTTCGTTTGTGAAAAATTTCATACATTTTTCACAGTTTTGGAGATAAGTGGGTTCTTCTTCTTTTTTTGTATTTCTTTCATCTTGTTAGCTCATTTTCTATTATTCTAAGTTTAAATTATAATATGATCCTCTATAAATCTTTTTGGAAAAACGATTGAACCCATATATAAAAATGATTAAAATTCAATATCTAAGAATATATCGATCATTCAGCCTCGCTTTTCTGTCACAGCTAATTTGCGTAGCTCTAATGCTGATTCTTCAGATACTTCCTGATCCACAATAAAATCATATATTTGCTGACGAGTAATAAAATGCCTAAGTTTTTAGAGCACTTTTTTACCGTCATCATTCAAAGTTGAAAGTGGGTCGATGTGCTAGTAATCAGTTCTTGCCCAAGGTTTATAATTGAAAATTGGAGTTGGAATGGCTTCAAAAGAAATAAAACTAAGGAGACTCTTCATTTCTTTCGCTATATTGATTGATTGCCCGCATAGTGCTCTCTTTCCAAGTCTGTTTAAATATCCGTTAAGTTCTGGAGAAAGCTTTTTTACTTCAGCTTCACTATCCACAATATTAATTTTGAAGTGACAGCCATTGATTTATTTCCGTGCAGACTTTGTGCCTGAGATGAAAACTACTGTATCACTGATAAGTGAAATACGAGTGCACTTTTTTCCAAGAAACTGCAATTCGAATTCCCAATTGTGAAGACGCACAAATTTGTCTATATTAGAATAGAAATACAAGTCTTATCGGTATAAGTATCGCGGAATGCACTAAGGAAACTTTCTTCGACTGAAAAGATGTTCTTTTCTGAGTCAGTGAGTTTGAGAGATGTCTTGTAATCGGTAGATAAATAAAGGGGTTGTGAGGGCACAGGTTCGTTACGAGCTTGCGATTTGAGGAAGCTTTCCATTTATGCGAAAATGGCATCAACTTGAATATTCTGTTCTGTCATGAGTTCCCGCCTTAATTATTAATAAGAAAGTGTGTAATCACTATCCTTTCAAATTCCATCTCTCCCTCTTTAAATAAGCCAATCAAATTCAATCTCAAGTATTTAAGAAAAATCATATTTTATTCATATTTAGCTATCCTCTTCTATTTTTACTACCATTGAACACACTCTTAAAGATTCTGGTTATTCATTTAGACCTGGAAGTTTTTCCTAGTTTTCCTATTTTTGACTCAAAGTTCCTTTTGTTTATGAGTGATTTGGCGCACTTTTATCTTAATCCATACATAAGCTTATAACTTTTGAAGGATCTTTTTTCTCATCGATTAGTCTCCTAAACTAGATTGATTCTAAAAACTCTATGGCTCCAAAGATGGTACTCAACATATAGCTCCCATTACCCATACTATAATAAACTTGTTATCCATAGATTATTCTCAAAAATATTAAATGAGCATATATTTAATCTATTTTACTTGCAATTTTGCATAAAATATAAGAAACTATCCCTAAAATGTTATCACTGTCTATTTAAAAAATTTAATTCCTTTCAACCAATCTGTGATAGTTATCGATATCTGTGCAAATCCTTTTTTTTACCACTTACAACTGTGTCAAAATTTGTTAAGGTCTAAATTTGCTGACTACTTAAGACATCTAATAGATTGAATCGAAAAAATGCCCTTAAATTTGAAGTTTTGGATCAATACAAAAAAGAGAAGGTGTCAAGAGAGAAGCGTTACTTTATAAATGCTTTTTGTCAATGCCTAGAGTTATCATTTTACTGTGGATTACAATTGAAAGCATAGAAAAAAGATATCCATTGTTTACTGCCCAAATTTATTGTAGAATTAAATTTTTAATCCATCTTGTGTATTTCAATTCCTAGAGCCCAGTATAGCTGATTATCCACTTTCTATATGGATTTAAACAAGAACATTCCAAATAGCTTACCCATTCAGTTATTATTTGTTTTACCATTTTTTAGTAAGTCTACTGCCTCCCCTTTGGAAAAATATCGCATGAATATTCTTCAATATATTAGGCAAATGTTTTATTCAGTTTTCCAAAAGGATGACTTATTCTATTTAGCTATTTTTTCATGACTTGAGCAATATTTTTTAATTTTTCCTTGATTTATGAGTCATCTTGAGTATTCGAATTAGGATTATTTGCATTGTTTGTCCTGTTAATCGATCTTTTCTTCTATAAAATTGGAGGTGACATATCTTGAGAGTATCTCTATGTTAAATCCTCTTGTTGCTCTAAAATGTTGATATTGAGTTTCCTCAGAATCTTTTTAATAAAATTTTATCCAAAGTTAATTTTCACGTATTTAGATTCTGGTTTTTCTCTAAGAGCTGAGGTTCCTCCTGCATAAGCGCAGTTGTACTCATATGGGTAATTTCGAATTAATTGTTTCTAAGAGCATTGATGCATGTGATTGATTCAATAAGCTCAACCTGAGTCACTTTCTCATTTAAAGTGTATTGAATCATATCTTTTAAACAATCATGCAATTTTGTCTTTGGTAATTCTTAGAGCATTCGCTATAGATACTTCTAAATGAAAATATGTTGACCTTTTATGGGTGAATGCTGACTCTACGACTTTGGTCCTTTCGCATCTATTTGACCATTTGGCTGAAATCATCATTTTGCACGTGTTCCTTGTTACCCATTGATAATATTCGGGATTAAAATTACTATCATTCAAACATTCAATAATGATTGATGAAATACTAAATATTAATGATCAAACTCTGCTAAGATTAACTAATCACTTGCGACAGTAGTAGTATCTCCGATCAAGTTGACTTCATTTTAAAACCATTTATCAAAATGCAAAAAATTGCTGTTGATTGATCTTTCAATAAAGTTTTAACCTCAAAAAAATCATCCTATAGCATCAAAAATTATTTTCTTTTTTGCATGAAAGTGTTTGATTGATTCATTAAAGCTTTTTTGATAAGACTTTTCAAACATTGTTGTATTTTTTGTATTATATATATCTGAGATTTTAAAAGATTGAAAATAAATTCAAATTGTGTAACATTTCATTGCTTAATGCTATAAATTGATCAAATGAGTGTTGATTTCGGAGCATGTATCTAATATGATGAGAAATATTTCATATTATTTATTGTTATTTTAAATTATTAAAAAATTAGGAAGGAAAACTTTTTCATTTTCTCCAAATTTTGATTACATTAGAATAAAAACAAATTCTTTCAATATATTCTTTGAGAAATATTAGTAATTCACAGTTTGATATTGAAACGAAATATGGAAAAAATATTATTTTTTAAATTGATCTATTTTTTAATAACTAATTAATAGATTGATCTTGAGAGAATTTATAAATAAAATAATATTTCTTTTAAAAATTCTGGGGTTGGGGTTGGGGTTGGGGTTGGGGTTGGGGTTGGGGTTGGGGTTGGG
>DYPS01000129.1 GCA_020719775.1 Desulfosporosinus sp.
ACATTTATCTTATTTAGTATTTCAAATACACTTTTATTCTCTTCTTTCATTTTGTCTCCTTTGTTTTCATATAACATTCTTTGCAGATAATCATTGCAATATCGTCTATTATTTTCAATTTAATTTCACAATAAAAACATCCACAAACTTCACATTCACTATTTTTCCTAACTTTTAAATTAGCTTTTTGTTTTTCAATCATATCTTTTAAATGGTTATATGATTTAGCCATACCCTAGTTCCATACCCTAGTTCTATACCCTAGTTTTACCATACCTTTCTAAGCACTCCAAGAACCTCCTTGTCTAAGTTGTGTCTCTTCCAATATTCATCATAAATCATCCCTGCAAGCTCTCTTATCCAAGCTTCTGCTTCTCCCATACCACTCATATTCATTGGGTCTCTTGTTGCATAGCAAGCCTTTACCAATGTGGCTATACCTCCCGTTCTGCTAATATTTACAATATCTATTTCTGATAGGAAATAATTCTTTAATCCAGAGCCATCTAACTTTGTTGTGCTACTATAAACTTTCTCAACCTTATTCTCATCACAAAATAAATGTGCTTTAAATTTAGCTCCTTCGTTATATTTGTACAATGAATTTGGACTATTAAAAAACATCCTACTAATATTTGAGCAAGATTTATCAGATGTTGGAGCCAATATCTGTTGAATTCTTTTGTACATAGATTGATACTTGTCTTTTGTTAATTCAAGTTCTCTTTCCAATAACAATATAATTCTAAATCTATCACATACTTTTTCGTTCTTTTCTTTCTGATGATTCCTTGTTGTGTAAGCAAAATATGTATATTTATCAAACTCTTTCAGAGCTTCTTCGTAAGTAGGACTTCCATCATCAAAATCAAGAGCCAAGAATTGAATTCTACCGTTAGCACTATCATCAAGTCTAATTCCATCATCTAACTCACAAGCAATTAAAGCTCCTTCTTCATTTCCACAAAGATATGTATGTAGTTGATTCCATTTAAATTCTAAAGGATTCCAACCTTCTTTCTTTTTCATAATCAGATTATGTTTTCCAGCCATATATGATGTTCTCATATTGTCTCCATTTACTAGAGGTATTTTTTTTACTTTCAAAATAGTTCCTCCATCTCTCTTTGAGACAATTAATTCATATTCATTCATTGCACAAAGTTGAGATAAGTTTTGTAATGTACTCTCAAGCTTTTTATTAAAATCAAATGACTTATCAAATATACCAGCTTGTTCAACTTCTATTCCAGTAATCCAGTTTTGTTTTCGTTTCATAATATAGAACAATCGTTCTGTTTGAGTTAATACTTTTGATATTTTTCCTAGGTATTTTGATGTATAAGAACACCAATAAGTTGCTTGTTTACAATCATCTATTGAAATAAGGATTCTTCCTTCTATAAAAGCATATATACTTGCTAATTTTTCTATTTTTGAGCCAAGTGAAACAATATTAGCTAACTCTCCATCTGTAAGAATTCCTCTAGATTTAATCTCGTATTCACTACAATATTCATTTACTAAATCCATATATTCTATTGCTTCTGGAGTAAACACTTGTACTGGTTTTTTCCAAGTATCTAAATTGTTCATATTAAAAAACTTCTTGATATTTTCTAGTATTGGAGTTGTTATTCTGTCTTTTACCTCTTTTGGAATCTCAGAAAGAAACTTAACTTTTCTTGGTACAAAATCTTTTTCATCAGGATAAACAACAAATGTTCTTCTTCCTATTCCAGAACTAAACTCATCAACTAAAGCTCTTTGCTTTCTCTCATCGTTTATTATCTTACTTGGGTCTGTATAAGCATAAAACATTATCGGAATATTGTTACTGCTTGGTAATAATTTATCTTTAGTAGTCTTTGGACTCATATTCCCATTTTCCCATAATTCAATAAGAGATGTAAACAATTGTTTCAAATCTGGACTTGATAATGCACTTGAAAATTCAGGAATCTTTAGTATAGGACTTCCCATATCAATCATCTTTATTCTATTTCTTGCATAAGCCAATCCTTCTGGAGTTGCTTGTCCAAATCTCAATCCCAAATCAGACACTGTAGTAGCCATAAAACGAGTCTTTGTATCTTCCCCATATTCTTTCTTAGTGTATGGTTTATTATCGCTTGTAACCCCCTCTAAGAGCCAATTCTCCATCTCTATTCTTGTCTGATTGTTTCTATCTTTTGCTTTCATTGACATTCGCTTATCAAAGCCAGTTATGAGGACATTAAATAGCTCATTTTCCATAATGTCAGTAAAATGGTCTTTGCCTTTTCCAGAGCCAAGGAAGCTGATTGCATAATATGTTGTCATTTTTGTTGATAACATATTTCCTCCACTTGGAACATAAGACAGTCTTGCATTCACTGAGAAATGACCAAGACTTGTATGGATTGCTTGTATAATAAAATCTTCACTATAAGCATATCTACTTCTTGGAATTGCAACATTTTCTAGGATGTCTCTTACGACGGGATTTACCATATCTAAATTAATTTTATCGTCGTTGAATCGTATCTCATTCATCTAAACTCCTTTTATTTTTTTGTTTTGTATTTTATCTTCTTAGCCTTAATAATGGCTAAATAAGATTATAATAATTATAAAGATTACACTTGGTTACAAATAATCTTTTTTTGTGTTTTATCTCTTGACTTGGTATTTTGAATATGATATAATTTCTCCATAGTGATTTTGAGCCTAACTCTGAAATATGGGGTTAGTAGGTCAGACGGGCGTTTAATTTCCAGCGTCCTTTCTTTGACACAATCAGAAATGATATTGTGATAGCTATTCAAAGGGTGTTGTAAAGAGTGATTATGGGCTTTTACAATAGAATATTAGAAATGGTTACTGAATGCTAGAAGCTTAGGCTTCCGCTCCAGTTGTTGTTCAGTCCGAAAGGATGAGACAAAAAGAGATATGCATTCTAATTGCTATGCCGTATTTCAGACAAAAAAAAGTTCCACAATCAACTAGTCGATGCTTCTATTGGATGACCTCTAAGTTTAAATAACCTACACTGACAAATATAAAATCAATGATAACCTTTTTAGATATGAACAAAGCTCGGGTAATGAATACCGCCCCAGTCAATATGCCAATTCAACAATTTTTAGATAACTGTTGATACTATCCAGCGAAGGATTCAGCCTGATGGATTAAGTAAGATAAGAAACCTGAATAACTTTTATTTATAATTAAATAATTTTGACAAGGCTTCTTACTGCTCAAAATTTGCCATCTAGATTAAATAAGTTATCCGCTTTCGTTAAAATATCTTCTTCAGAGAATATAAAAAAATATCTTCTTTAGAGAATATCTCATCCTCACAACATCATTCGTTAAGCACTTGGAGAAAAAGCTTGATATTTTGATGACACCTTTATGAACATATTCGCAACTAGATACAACTAAGTAAACTAGAAGTTAGAATATGAGAATAAAGTGGAAGAAGAAATAGAAATGTTTTTCTTCAACCTGCGAAGCACAAAAAGATAAGCAAAAAACAAAAACTCAGTAAGAAATCTACCTAGTTAAAATGACTAAGTAGATTGGTTCTAAAGAATAACGAGACTAAATCTTCGTTCTCTTTACACATAGTAATTATTACCCCGAGGTTTTTCATATCTTGAATAATATGGTTCATAAACTCTTCATCTATTGGCTCACTAAGAACAACTACATCAGGTTTTTTAGAACCAATAATTTTTTTAGTTTTCTCACTAATTTTACCCTTTAGATACTTTTGTATATACACAATCTCTATAGTATCAATATGTTGATTATTGGCTCTAAGTATGAAAGCATAAACATAAGCTTGTATCTTATGATGGGTCTTTATCTTCTTGGGAAGTAATGAGCAAGTTTTATAATCTCCGATAGTATTACCTCTTCTGTAATCATAGCTACCTGCGACAAATACATCTTGGTTGCTTTTTGGTTCAAAGATAATGCTCTGTTCTTGGCTTGTTGGTCTTGTTGTAGTAGGTAACCAAGTATTGAGTAGATATTTCCAAGTA
>DYPS01000042.1 GCA_020719775.1 Desulfosporosinus sp.
AATGCATTAATACATTAAAATTAATAATCTTAAATAATCTTAAATAAAGTAAAGTAAATTTTTAAGTTGTAGCAGTATATATGTTAAGCCTGTATTGTACAAATTGTATAAATAAATAAATTGTATTTTAATTATCTTATTGATGAGTACCATTAGCGAAAAATAACATGAGCTAAGAAGTTAACACTATGAATAGCAATAGCATTAACAAAAATAACACCATTAGGGTGAGCTGAAGTAATATGATCACAAAGCACCAGCAGATGCTTCACAAAATAAAGCAAACATATAACAACTTCATATTAGGTCGAATCTTATTATCCACAGCAATGACATTAATGGCAATGATGGCAGCAATGGCAATGTTAATGGCAATGGCAATGATAGTAGCAATGGTAATGATGCAAACTAGAATAATTAAAATTAAAATCATAACCACGAATACAATAAACACAAAATATTCATTATTTTGATCGGAATTATTATTGCAATATCTACCTTCACTATCATCTCCCAACTATATCAGTATGTTGCATTAGATAAGGAGATAAACTCATTTGTGTAAAGTTCTTATCATGAATTGTCAAAATAACAGCATGCTGCCAACAACATTATAATAATGGATAAGGTTTAACCTAGATCGCCAAGATGTTCGGATTATCTACCATACTCAGTTTTTGATAATCCGCCAATTTAGTATTATCATTGGTATGGAAGATTAGGAAGGTCGTTTGAAACTGGCCATTTATACGAGAGGCATTTGGCAGTTGAGTAGAAATGTACGACACAGCAAACGAGATAGAAAAAGACTGTGTTTTTGAACATGAACTAATTAGGTAAAGCTTTTAACCAAGTTATATTTAACTGCGATTTAAATAATTACTACTAATTTGAGTACAAATACGATGGCATATTCAACTAGAAAGTAAGAGGAATCGACTGTTCAACAGGAAACAAAGTATCATTCAGCCAATACTTTATTTTCTACAAACGAGCCACTAAAAATTACTATTAACCTTAATACTCTTACATGAGATCAATGGCTGTCACTTTATGGACCTTCTATCCCAAAAGGGGAAGTTGGGAGTTATGAGCTCGGAAAAAAAATGATAGAAACGATAGAAATAAAAATATAAAAATTATGATATAATTCTCTATTTATTTATTTTTGAATGACTTTAGTTAGTAACATCCAACATGAACAGCATCAGCATGCAACTATTTAAATTTTAATGTAAACTTAAATTTAAACTTAAACTTAATTTTAACCAAATAGGGCAGTACTAAAGTGTTTTTTATAGGTTGGATCGGATGAGGTTTGATTATGTTAATGTTTGATTCCATAATAAAGGAGTTTTAAGTGTTCTTATTTTCAAAGGGCAAGAAAATTTACTTTTCCCGGTGTCTATTATCAGACCATCTTTAGTAATCTGCAATTTGTCTCTGAGATCATCTATTTTTTAAGCAAGAGACTAAGCTGAGTGAAATTAGTTTAAAATATATTTTGTGGAAAGCTGATATCATCGTATAGTGCCTCATATACCAAAGATGCAGGTTTTTTAGTGACAGATGAGAATCCCTTAATTTTAATGGAATTGTGTAGTAGAATATTTGCAAGTAAATGGAACCTAATTGAAGTTAAAAATTGAAGCTGTTGTCCATGTTAGTTTTAGAGTGGTGTGTGGTAATAAAAATTATATTATATATAAAAATTTAGGACGACTCTACTCGTTAAAAATTAAATTCCGATTCAATATCATGGAGATGTCAATGCCACAAATTTTGAAGAAGAAACTTTTTTTTAACTATTTTAACAAATTTGTGTAGAGATATACTCCTGTTTAAAGATTAAGAAGTTATCAAGGTCACAATTTTTTGAATTAACAACTAAAATTTGCTTTTTCTATGTCTTTGAATTGATTTAGAATATTGTTTTTTTATTCCATACTTATTATAATTAGTTCAATCATTGTTTCTGATTTGTAAAACTTAAGTTTTGCTATATTTATTAGCTTATGGATAAACTTAAACCTAAAACTAAATTATCTAACTAAAGATAGCTTAAATAACTCTAAAACATAGGTGATTAGACTAATCTCAGGGCAAATATGATCGGAAAAATGTAAGATGATTTAGATTTGGATGACAATGTTGATATTGGTAAAGATGTTAGTGCTAATGCTAATGGTGAAGTTGATGTTAGTGTTGATGATGTCGAAGTTCATGCAAACTTTAGTAATGCAAATAAAAATATATAAAATCCTAAAACAAAAAATAGAAGACTTAAGGTTTTTTCTATCATTATTTTTTCAACCATATGCTTTGTACTATTCACAAGTCATCCAAAAGCCTAAAAACCAGCAGATTTATTATACCCTTAGTCAATAGAAATATAAGGGCAATGGAGTTTATCCAAGTAATCAATCGAAACATTATAAAAATAATGGAGTTCATCGAATGGGTTATCAAAGTAATCCATATAAACTTTAGAAAGATAATGGAATGGGTTATCCAGATAATCCATATAAACTTTATAAAAATAATGGAATCCACAAAAATCTTCAAAATAAGCATAATCATAAATGAACAATCACCAAAAGTTTATAGCTTTAAGGTAAAAACATTCAATTCAAAGTCATGCATCTAGTAAAATAATAGAATAAGCATATCATGATCCATATAATTATGACTATTATAAGCAAAATCATGCATTAAGGTGTTCAGAGTTTCTACCTTATGCATATTTTGAAAGTCCTCCTGTTTAATATTATCATTGGTATGGAAAAGTTGGAAAATAAGTTTCAGGAAGAAGATATGAGAATGGGCACGTATATGAAAGACATTTAGCTGTAGGAGAGAAATGTACAGCTCAACAGAGGAAATAAAAGAAGACGGTTTTCTTAAATATGAATGAATTCAATAAAGCTTTTAATCAGGTTGGTTTTCCATGCAATTTGCATGATCACACTCAATTCTAATTTCAAGCGCATGGGACTTTTAACTTTAATGTGAAAGGAATCGACTGCGCAAATGGAAACAAATATGATTTTAAATAATATTTCGCTTTGTACAAACGAGGAATATAAGACCCTTATCCCTCCCAGAATGACTATATGAGGTCAATGTTTGTGATAATGTGGACCTTCTACCCCAAAAGATGAGATAGCTTAACTAAATGAAATTAAAAATAAGATAAAATAAAAGAAAGATCAGCTATTTTTATGTATTTATCTTTACAATTAATTATACTACTAAATGAATGAATGAATGAATCTGCATTATATATAAAAAAGCCGATCTTAATCTTATATTATTTTTTAAAAAATGGCTTCAAAGAATGATGTTTTGAACGTTATCACATCTTTTCATACTAACTTCCCGAATGATGCTTTCTTAGCCTTTGATTCGAAGTGCGGAATTAACTTCATTGGAAATATTTTGATTGACTTTCAAGGTCTAAGGATAATTAAATTCAAGAAGGCTCAACTAATGAAAAATTAGTTTAATCCAGATAACTTCAATAAGCTTTGTCACGATCATTGCGCAAATAGTCCAGATCCAGTCTAGCATAGACACTAATTATTTTCAGCTTTAAAGGACTAATTCCCACATTGTATGGTTTGTGTAATTAATGGATAAAACTACCAATCTTGTGGAGAGTTGGTCAGTTATAAAAAAGGAAGTCTCAGTGTATTCCTTTATTGAAGTAAAATAAAAATAGCAGCGTAAGCATACAATGATTATCTCAATTTATTTGTTCGATTTATTAAAAAATAAGTAAGAGAATGAAATCAATTAAATATTGCATTTCTAAGTTTTGTATTTTTATCATTTATAACTTAACTTTGCTTGTATTTACTTTTTGTATGAACTCGAATAATATCAATCATCATAATCATAATCAAGATTCCTATTCAGAGTTTGAGCATGCGTAACTTCAGACAACTTTCTCACAATGCTAAACTGCAATGTACCAACATAACCTTCCACCAATAGCACAACCTTTGCTAACAAAATATAAATCAGTCAAATTCAAGCTAGACTTCACTCCTAAAAATGTATAACCTGATCTATTTTGCAAATTTTTCCAAACAAAAGAACCTGAATCCTCGTCCTTATGCAAATGTCAAAAAACATAAATCGGCATATGCTCCTTCATGATGAAAATGATATAAGACTTTTACGACTGGTAAAACGATAAACAATTCAAGAAAGCCTACTAACACTATAATCGTAAAAAAATACAAATTTTCTTAACAGATTAGGAAATTTAGCGGAGATTAACTCACAAATTCTAACTTTTGGGAGGAACAATCCAATAAAATTGTATTAAAATTTTAGTTATATAGGCAAGGCTATCTTAATAAGAATTATCAAAAACTACATTAAGCATACAATAGTCTACAAAAGAGATTATTAGTTGACTCGTGAAAATGACTTGTATTTTTGGTTTTTGATAGGGATATACTATCATATTGGATTACCTCGTTACCTACTTGAAGCTGGAAGCTAAACTATATAAAGTAAGTCTTTAAAGGTGTAACTTTGTGAGCCTGTAATGTTTTGGGCCCTGGATATGACTATGAATAAATTAGGAAATTTGACCACTGCTGCTTTTCAATAGAAAGTTCAAGAGACTATCTTTTATATGAATAAGTATTTTGAAGATTCCTACTCTCAATTAGTACAAAGTTGTTAATTTTAAGAATAAGTGGCAAGTTCCACTACAACAGATAATAGAAGAGTGGCTTAACTAGTTTATGATAAGCTATATGGGGATTGAGATGATCGGATTTTTCATATCTTCTATACTGAAATTTGGGTGGAAGTATGTCATAAAGATTATGCTGAGTCATTTTTAAAAACGTGTAGATAAACTAAAAGCTGAATAATTACTAAAATCTTTAACAGATAAGTAAATTTTTATAAAAACCTTAATCGATAGCAAATAATAGTGGCCGATGATCTTCGCCAACACATAAACTTTTCCATTCTGAATGAATAAAAAAAGCAAAGCTACTGAAAAAGTATACCAAAATAACCAATAAGTAAAAACTTCATTTATAGTAAAATAAAATTCAGATAGACTTAATTTACTTTACTTTAACTTGATTTTATGTATAGTTAATTATATAGAACTTATTTAAATTTACTATAACTAAACAATTTTCCCAAATGCAAAGAAAGTCCAAATAATCATCAAAAGACTCCATAATCACCAAATAGACTATCGACTTCCTAATAAGGCAATTCACAAATCTTAAAGACATAGCGTAAAAGTGTCACCAGCTTAATCCATAAATTATGAAAGAAAAGATAAAATAAACTGTGAATCTAATGGAGAAGAGGATATGTTTTTCATTAGATGGGAAAAGTAATCCATAATTTGAGGATTATGTTACATAGTTCTATTAGCAGCAGATATAGTCTGTTAGATCTGAGCTCAGTAATGCGAAGAATATTATATCGCAGTTAGAGAATAAGAATCGTTAATTGAAAAATTCCTTAACAAATCAAGAAAGTTTGGTGGTCTTTAGACCCCATAATTAATTTGATCTTATTGAGGAAAAACACCTTACGATCAGCCTTAAAAAAGAGTTAAATCATTGCCAGGCTCTGCTATCTGATAATCAAAGTTTTATCCAAGATCAAAATGCAGCGATTAAATAGTTAACAGCTCATGTGAAAAAGGTTTAAGATAGATAAAATAGCATGAGAAGAGCTTACGACTAAAAAATTATAAAATTAGATGATCAAATAAACAATAATGCTCAGAACTTTAAAAAGACTATGAAGTAATTTACCGATAATCGAAAATCTTACGATAAGCAAATTAGATAACTTTAGATAACAAATTCAAAACTAATCTAAGAAAGGCACGAGTTATAAAAATAGATAAACCTAAAAGCAGAATAAATAAAACTTTTATCAAGAAAAGTGTACGATTTAGGATTAATTTTATCTAAATATGAGCGTTAAGCCTCTCTAAAATAGCATGATCACTACACAAACCAATAAGCCCTAATAATGTTAGACAAATAGGTAAAGATATGGAAATAAAAAGTTGAAGATGTCTCAAAATAATGGTAAGCCAAAATGTATTAAAAGCTAAACTAACTTAAAATTCAATAGTTTAAGCTGTCTAAACAGAATATTGAAATTAATGACTACAAAGAGAAGCTAAACGAAAAGTCTATGATAGAGAAATCCCTCCTTACACAATAAAAGATTTTTACATAAAAAAATAACAAACTTTCCTTATAGCTCTAAACAATTTAATAAAAGTATTTTGATCTTTAGCAGAAAGTGAAGAAAAATCAAAAATAGTCCAAATAATCCATAAAGATAAAATAAAATATACAATAATAACTCAATAAAAAAGCATAGCTCATAGAATAACTTGAAGCAACTATAAAGTCCCTAAACAACCATGTACAAGCCGAAAAGCAAAAGTTTGAAAAAGATAAAACAAAGATGAAAAACGATATAATGGTCTAGGTATAGTAGCTTCTACATATCAATCAGGAAACAGTTCAAAGAATTAGGGTTCAGGAAAAGTAACTCCAAAAGCATTTATAAGAAAAAAATTTAATATAAACAACAAACAAATCCTTAAGACTAGAGTTATAAACCACACAGGATTCTTTTGAGCAATGCAAAAAATTACTCGATAAAGTATAGGTTTAAAAAAATTAGTTTGTTGAGATTAAAAAGATTCTATAAAAAGAGCTTGATCAGGTAAAAAATCACCTTATCACTAAATAAACTGTTGAAATATAAAATAGCAAGCTGAAAAAGGATCTTTCTTCAAAAAACTAGTAAATATAAAACTTTAAATAAACATTATAAAAAACAAGGAAATCAACCTCAAAGATACTCCATTAGCACTAATCCTAAAACATTTCAAACAAATCCACTTTGATAGAATAAGTCAAAACCTTAAAATAATAGATAATCAAGAAAGACTTTATCATAAAGCAGCTAAACTCTAAACTATCAATAATCCAAGAATAACTCCGATAGACTGACTCTTTAGCTTAGAAATAACGAGCCACAATGAAGAACAAGATCAAGTAGCTTGAGGATCTTGTTAGAGAAAGATATGATTTTAGTAATAGGCAATCGAGTGAGTCCTTAAATTGATATTATATGTGGAGTGATGATTTTTTATGAATGCTATCGTTATAGTTATAGTAATAGTTAGATAAAATATATATGCATTCATGCAGATCATGAAGTTCATTATTTTTCTTATAGTACTTGGATAACTTTTAAAAATTGGACTGTTTGCGACCTGTTGTCTATTATTTTGCTAAATCCATTGAAGAATATCTTTTTTTGGCTGATGAACTAGTGTCTTGTGTAAAAACTTGTTAAAAATTAGTGTTTTTATTATTGGGGAAACCCTTTAAATGTTGTGTATTCATCAAACTTTGGAATCGCGAGTATTTTTTTTGAATAAAAGTCGAATTTCATTTTACGCTGGAATTTTTTCATCTCCTTTGGATTTTGATCATACTTAACTAAAAACTAACTGAAAAGTTTAACACTTTGACATGACTTAAACTCTACACTGAAAAGTATCATCTTTTTAATCTATTCCAGCTCTTCAGGTGTAAATTCAAAAAACTGCATAATATTTGCATTCTATAACGAAAGTCTTGCATGAGACGTCTCATCAGCGACCAAAACCTGAGCCCATAAAATAATCTGTCCTTCAACATCCTCACAATCACTACAATAGTCTTATTTTATAAGTATCTTAGAACAATTTCCACAAATAATCTTCCCAAACATAAACTAGCATTCGACATATGTGACATCTATTTTGATAATATTCCTAAGTAAAATTGGCTTCATCAAATTTCTCAATTAAATTATATCCAAATTATGAATAACTTCTTTATTGAGCAAAGGTAGGCAGATTTTATCAAAAGAAAGAATGTGGATTAAATTGGCTTTGTACTAAAACTTGAAATAAAACTAAAGATTGTTGCTGATTCTAAGAGTTAGATTTAAGAAAAGGCAAACCTTTCCAATTTATAGCTATTTTAGCAATAGTTTTTAATCTGCTTGCCAATACTTGACTGAAATATTTGCAACACCTATCATTTTTGTATGTCTTGGAGTGTCTTACATAATCTCTATGATTATCTACTTCATTTAATTAGTCTTTTTTTTTGTGTTCTTGTTTTTGTTATTATTATTGTTATTGTTATTGCTATTGTTATTGTATTTGCTATTAATGCTAATATTAATGTTAGTGTTGATATTTTTTTATCTTTGATTTACTTCCTCAGCTTTCTATTTAGATAACTTACCATTATTGTCTTAATTGTTATTGTTATTATTTTTGCTTTTGTTTTTGCTTTTGATTTGGTTAAAATGATTATGAATCTTCAGTTTGGAAGTCTCTGCAAAATAATCCATATCCATATCAATCACCACATTCTTCTTCGACTGTTTGTTATTATTGTTGTTATTGTTTTTGCTGTTATTTTTGCTGTTGCTAGCAGTATTCTATGCTTATCCTTATGCTTATGCTTATGTATCTTCATTATCTTATTTGCTACCCTATCTTTACAATTACAATTATTGTTACTGCTAATAATCTTCCTCACTCTTATTGCTATTCCTTCTATTTATAATATTATCTATTTTAGAATCAACCTCCACTTTTTACCATTCTTTTTTAATTATTTTATAGTTTCTGATAATACCAGTAAAGCTGATCTATTTTCGACCATTTATGTAATCAAAGATATCCTTTGACCAAAATCCTTTGGAAATTTAGTGGTTTGAGTTGCCTTATTAATAATAAGTTTATTATTTTTAATTTTGTTTTTGCTATTTGTGTTATTTGTGTTATTATCGTTATTTGTGTTGTTTGTGTTATTGTTATTAATCTTTTTATTTTTATTTTTGGCTACCTTTAGTTTTACTTTTTTTGTGGCTATAAGAATAATAAGCGCTTTATTATTATTATGGCTCATTATTCAATGATTCCGAATAGGTTTCTTCCTCGTAATTATCATTGGACTTTTGTTTTTGCTTTTAATAGTTTTGGTTTTAGAATGAGCTTCTTGATTACTCATCTTCATATTATTATCTTCTTTAATCTTTTGAACTTTCTTGTTATGACTATTGTTACTATTTCTATTTCTACCTCTACCTCTACCTCTACTAATCATAATCAGGTTCAAGTAAATTATCTGCATTTTACAAGTTTTATCCATTATCTTCATTATCATTATCACCATCGTCTAACTCTGCAAAACTATAGTAAAATTTTAGACTTTTCTATAAGGACGAATAAAATTAGTTGTAATGTCTTGTTTTTATCTAAAATATGCCAAACTCAACAGGCTAACGCCAAGATGGACAATGACAACCATCTATAGATTAGCATTAACACAGAGTCGATGTTGAAAAAAAGACAAGTTAATCGTTGAGAACTCCAAGTCTGAGTTTGCCAAAACTTAATAAACGATTGAATTTTGTTTAGTTTATTGATTTTGATATTTTCATAAGTTCATTGAAGAATTTCAAATTTTTCATGTAAAAATCTTTTCGAAACAGAACCTTTTGTACTACACAATCTTAAGTGACAGTTTCCTTCTCCTATCTCTCTTATCTTTAAATTTACGGCCTATACAATGGACTTTTACTCATTCTCATCATATTCCTAAAATCATTCTAATACTTAACAGGAGTCACAACCTCCAAACAAAAATACTCCATCTTACTATCCTAACTATCTGACTTACTTTTCACACGAGTGAGACATCTGGCAGATCCAATCAAAGAAAACCTAAACAGGTAATTATATTAAAACATAAAACTTTCTTTATTAGAATTTTTTTATTTATTCAAAGTTCTATTTCTGAAAAATAGTTTATGCAGGAATCCGTCTTCGCTTTCATTTAAATAGTATTCCACATTGAAATTGTCTGTTCTTTTCAGGAGTGAAATGTATTAATAGTAGCTGGTGAGTGAGGCATGAAGTGAGTCTTACTAATCGAGAAATTTTATGTAAGTTGTTTCGTTTGATTTGGTTGAAAGATATGAGTCTTTTGATGTTTTTGATCCTAATGAGGATTTTTTTGAAATCATTATCTTTTGTTATATGTATTTGTTTACTTTATTATTTCAAATTTGCGCTTTACAATTAATTACAAAAACTATTTTAAAATCTAATACAATCTTATTTCATATCATTTTAGTCAAAAATAGAAAAATAATTAAGCAAACTTTATTTTTCATTTTGTTATTTGTCTAAATATTTTTAGATATTTTTATAATTAATAATGATTATTAATAATATATTTCATTTCATTTTGTTTTGTCTTTCAATTTCTTGTCTCATTCTTTTGTCAATTTTGAAGTTGGATTTGAGGTAGATAATCCGTATCCGACTAAAAATTATGGGTCCTTTATTCTTGGGACTTAACCGTTGACGTCATATATTGGGAATTTGCTCAATGAATCCTATGATTAGTGAAAATGTACCATGTCTCGAGGCCAGTCGACTGATAAGGTGTTTGTCCTCGAGGAAGTGCCGTTTGATCTGATCAGATAATCTCCTGTAATTGCGTTTATAATGCCTTGTCCTCCTGATGTTCCTGGGAGCCAAGCTGCAATAAAAGCGGATGATGGTTCCAAAATATCATCGATCAACATTGGTCTTCCTGAAAGTAAAACACTGACTAATGGAATAGTCTTATCTGCGCCCTTTATAATATCAATGACATTCGACTCAAAACTTGACAACTAAACTTTCAGCGATCTTGCCTGGGCAGTCGGAGCATATGGATTCTCCAAAGGATCATACAAACATCCAATACTTCCATCAATCCTACAATAGGGAATATTCACATCCCCCACAGACTCAGCATAAGGATACTCTCCAAACACTCCGATAATAACAGTATTCCTCGAAGTCATATTTTTTCTCTTATTCTTAAGCTACTCTTCAAAAGATCTTCTTTCATAGTCTATTGAAACTTCATTGGTCAATGAGGAATATTCTGGGTAAATTATTTCGAACTAAAAATATAAATTTTAAATATACCTTATTAGTTTTTTGGATTTGCTTTAGCGCATCAAGAATTGAGCTTGCGTTTGAGGATTGCTTATTGGTGCCATTGAAAAAGTCGTTACCTTAGAAGCCTTGCCATCTGACTGACCAACCACCTGATTGCATGCCGATGTTGTCAAAGTTGCGGAAAAGTTGGACTCGTGTTAGTCTGTTTAGATTGTGGATTTTTTATCCGACTAAGACTACGTATTGAATGTTTGTTTTGAGGGTTTTTAAGGGTAAAGTGTTTGAGTTTTTTAAGAGGACTAATGACTCGTGGACTGCACTTAAACTATCCTGATATTCATTACCTGATGAGACTTGTGGCTTAGTTTATTAGACTGTTGCTGTTGTTGTTTTTGTTTAATCTTCAACGATTATTGGAGTTTTTTATTATTCATTAATGTCTGATGGCTCAGCAGAGACTTTTTGAACTAATCCCATTGCCATTTTTACAGCCAATATTCTTGCAACAGACTATTCTAATCTTTGTTAGAACACCATCTGCTTTGTAATTGCCTTTTTAGCTTATCTAATAATTCTGTTCACTTGATCTTCAATGACATTATGATAGCCTGAAATCATAATCATGTCTGTTCCTCCATTTATCATTGTTACCCAACCTTGTTGCTAAGTTAAATTGAAAAAAGTTCTTGGTAGACCCATCTTTTATGATTTCTCAATATCATTATAGTCAGAAATGATAAACCCCTTAAATCCAATCTCATCTCTCAGGATTCCAGTCTGATATAAAGAGTTAAATGAGTTTGGAATATAATTGACTGCACTATATGAGGCCATGACTGATCCGACATCAGATTTAGCAGCTCCAGCATATCCTTGAATATTGTGATTGACATAATTTTTGAATGAAAGAACGTGTGAGGTACCTTAATTTGTACCATATAAAGTTGAGCCATCACCGAAGAAGTATTTGACTGAGGTCAAAACACCATTAATTTTACCGTTTTGAACATCTTGAATTCCTTTGACAAATGATTGGCCATATTTATATATGTAAGTGTCTTATTGACCCATTGACTCATAGAATCTTCCCCATTGAGGATTATGACTGACTGCAACAGTTGGTGCAAATGCATAGTTAAAACCAGTTTTTTTCATGCTAGTTTTTGTCCAGAATCCCATATTTTAGAAGTGGTTTTCGTTATGACTGCAAGAAAGTCCAATGTTATGGGGCCATAAAATATTTCCTAAGACATGTTGATCCCCATGGACAGCATCTGTTCCGAATAAGAATTTTATTTTATAGTTGGTACCTTCTTTGGTTTTTACATTAACTCCTAAGTCTTTGAATCTATCAATAAACTTTTTCCAATTTTATGATGTCTGTTGCATATACACATCTCTAACTTTATCTACTTAGAGTTCGGAAGGTATTTTAGCTAGATTACCATCAGTAGTCGGAGCTGCATTACCATCAATTAATAATGAGCCGAGAGCTAAGTCAACGGCCTGTTGAGGGTCTGTGCTTTATTTATCATCTTTCGTGATGGCTTGAAAGTTAGCTTGAATAGTCTGTCCGATTTTCTGTTAAACTGTCATAGATTGAGCGATCTTCAATGCTTCCTGGTAGTACTGGTCATATATGGAAGTCTGTGCGACTGCTAAGCCAATGACCAAAGCCAATACAATGATATAAATTTTCATAATTTTTAATAATAGTTTGAAAGATATTGAATTTATTTATACAAGCCTATTATGCAACTGTGTTCGTGCATTATTTACTTCTTTGTCCAAATTTAAATATTTTGCTTTATTGATGAACACCTTAGTCTATCAAGTTTAATATAATATGATGATATTTGTCCTCCTCAAGATATTCTAGACTAATTTCACTCAGCTTAGGCCCTTAAAGGTAATTGAAAATTGCTTTTCAGGTCATTAATATCTATATTAAAGTTTATATTTCTTATACAGAATCATTCATTAACTTTGAATAAGTCGTGATGTTGGATTAGATGTAGATAGACCGTATCCGACTGAAAATTATGGATCCTTTATTCTTGGGACTTAACCGTTGACGTCATATATTGGGAATTTGCTCAATGAATCCTATGATTAGTGAAAATGTACCATGTCTCGAGGCCAGTCGACTGATAAGGTGTTTGTCCTCGAGGAAGTGCCGTTTGATCTGATCAGATAATCTCCTGTAATTGCGTTTATAATGCCTTGTCCTCCTGATGTTCCTGGGAGCCAAGCTGCAATAAAAGCGGATGATGGTTCCAAAATATCATCGATCAACATTGGTCTTCCTGAAAGTAAAACACTGACTAATGGAATAGTCTTATCTGCGCCCTTTATAATATCAATGACATTCGACTCAAAACTTGACAACTAAACTTTCAGCGATCTTGCCTGGGCAGTCGGAGCATATGGATTCTCCAAAGGATCATACAAACATCCAATACTTCCATCAATCCTACAATAGGGAATATTCACATCCCCCACAGACTCAGCATAAGGATACTCTCCAAACACTCCGATAATAACAGTATTCCTCGAAGTCATATTTTTTCTCTTATTCTTAAGCTACTCTTCAAAAGATCTTCTTTCATAGTCTATTGAAACTTCATTGGTCAATGAGGAATATTCTGGGTAAATTATTTCGAACTAAAAATATAAATTTTAAATATACCTTATTAGTTTTTTGGATTTGCTTTAGCGCATCAAGAATTGAGCTTGCGTTTGAGGATTGCTTATTGGTGCCATTGAAAAAGTCGTTACCTTAGAAGCCTTGCCATCTGACTGACCAACCACCTGATTGCATGCCGATGTTGTCAAAGTTGCGGAAAAGTTGGACTCGTGTTAGTCTGTTTAGATTGTGGATTTTTTATCCGACTAAGACTACGTATTGAATGTTTGTTTTGAGGGTTTTTAAGGGTAAAGTGTTTGAGTTTTTTAAGAGGACTAATGACTCGTGGACTGCACTTAAACTATCCTGATATTCATTACCTGATGAGACTTGTGGCTTAGTTTATTAGACTGTTGCTGTTGTTGTTTTTGTTTAATCTTCAACGATTATTGGAGTTTTTTATTATTCATTAATGTCTGATGGCTCAGCAGAGACTTTTTGAACTAATCCCATTGCCATTTTTACAGCCAATATTCTTGCAACAGACTATTCTAATCTTTGTTAGAACACCATCTGCTTTGTAATTGCCTTTTTAGCTTATCTAATAATTCTGTTCACTTGATCTTCAATGACATTATGATAGCCTGAAATCATAATCATGTCTGTTCCTCCATTTATCATTGTTACCCAACCTTGTTGCTAAGTTAAATTGAAAAAAGTTCTTGGTAGACCCATCTTTTATGATTTCTCAATATCATTATAGTCAGAAATGATAAACCCCTTAAATCCAATCTCATCTCTCAGGATTCCAGTCTGATATAAAGAGTTAAATGAGTTTGGAATATAATTGACTGCACTATATGAGGCCATGACTGATCCGACATCAGATTTAGCAGCTCCAGCATATCCTTGAATATTGTGATTGACATAATTTTTGAATGAAAGAACGTGTGAGGTACCTTAATTTGTACCATATAAAGTTGAGCCATCACCGAAGAAGTATTTGACTGAGGTCAAAACACCATTAATTTTACCGTTTTGAACATCTTGAATTCCTTTGACAAATGATTGGCCATATTTATATATGTAAGTGTCTTATTGACCCATTGACTCATAGAATCTTCCCCATTGAGGATTATGACTGACTGCAACAGTTGGTGCAAATGCATAGTTAAAACCAGTTTTTTTCATGCTAGTTTTTGTCCAGAATCCCATATTTTAGAAGTGGTTTTCGTTATGACTGCAAGAAAGTCCAATGTTATGGGGCCATAAAATATTTCCTAAGACATGTTGATCCCCATGGACAGCATCTGTTCCGAATAAGAATTTTATTTTATAGTTGGTACCTTCTTTGGTTTTTACATTAACTCCTAAGTCTTTGAATCTATCAATAAACTTTTTCCAATTTTATGATGTCTGTTGCATATACACATCTCTAACTTTATCTACTTAGAGTTCGGAAGGTATTTTAGCTAGATTACCATCAGTAGTCGGAGCTGCATTACCATCAATTAATAATGAGCCGAGAGCTAAGTCAACGGCCTGTTGAGGGTCTGTGCTTTATTTATCATCTTTCGTGATGGCTTGAAAGTTAGCTTGAATAGTCTGTCCGATTTTCTGTTAAACTGTCATAGATTGAGCGATCTTCAATGCTTCCTGGTAGTACTGGTCATATATGGAAGTCTGTGCGACTGCTAAGCCAATGACCAAAGCCAATACAATGATATAAATTTTCATAATTTTTAATAATAGTTTGAAAGATATTGAATTTATTTATACAAGCCTATTATGCAACTGTGTTCGTGCATTATTTACTTCTTTGTCCAAATTTAAATATTTTGCTTTATTGATGAACACCTTAGTCTATCAAGTTTAATATAATATGATGATATTTGTCCTCCTCAAGATATTCTAGACTAATTTCACTCAGCTTAGGCCCTTAAAGGTAATTGAAAATTGCTTTTCAGGTCATTAATATCTATATTAAAGTTTATATTTCTTATACAGAATCATTCATTAACTTTGAATAAGTCGTGATGTTGGATTAGATGTAGATAGACCGTATCCGACTGAAAATTATGGATCCTTTATTCTTGGGACTTAACCGTCAACGTCATAGATTGGGAATCTGCTCAATGAATCCTATGATTAATAAAAAATGTACCATGCTTCTGGGCCAGTCAACTGATAAAGTGTTTGTTCTTGAAGAAGTTCCATTTGATCTCATTAAATAGTCTCCTGTAATAGCATTGATAATTCCTTGGCCTCCTGATGTTCCTGGCCACCAGGCAGCAATAAAAGCCGATGATGGTTCCATAATATCATCGATCAACATTGGTCTTCCAGAGACCAAAACGCTGATTAATGGAATAGTCTTATCCGCGCCTTTTACAATATCAATAATGTTTGACTCAAAGCTAGAAAAAGTTATTTTAAGAGTCTTTGATTCAAATCCTGGAGCATAGACATTGATTCCAGCATCATAAAGGCATGCTGGATTATCTGGATCCTTACAATAAGGACTGTTAATATCTCCAACTGTCTAAGCATATGGGAATTATCCAAACACACCGATAATAATTGTATTTCTTGATGTCATATTTTTTCTCTTTGTTTTTAAATCCTCTTAGAATTTTCTTCTTTATGTATCGATAACAACTTCGTTTGTCAGTGTTGTGTATTGAGGATAAACTAGTTAAAACTACTATAATATAAAAATTTACGTTATTGACTTTTTGAAGTTACTTTAAAGCATCAAGAAGGGAGGAGGCGTTTGAAGATTTTTTATTGGCGTCAGTCCAAAAATCATTACCTTCATAACCTTGCCATCTGACAGACCATCCACCGGATTGCATTCCAATATTATCAAAATTTCTGAAAAGTTGAATTTTTGTTAAACGGTTGATGTTGTGAATTTTTTACCCGACTAAGACAACATATTTAATGGAAGATTTAAGTGTTTTTAATGGTAATACGTTAGAGTTTTTTAAAAGTACCAAAGATTCATGAACGGCATCCAAACTGTCTTGATATTCGTTTCCTGACGATACCTATGGAGTGATAAAGCTTTCTTATACTGACTGTTCCTATTTGACTTAAACTTTAGCTTCTACTTCAGTTGGTATTTTCTTTTACTTTAATTATTATTCATTGGCTCCTTTTTAAACTAATCCCATTGCCATCTTAACAGCCAATATTCTTGCAACTGCTTCATCTAATCTTTGCTCAAAGACCATCTGTTTTGTTACTGCTTTCTTAGCTTATTTGATAATCCTTTCAATTTGACTATCCGCAATGCTATGAGCACCTGAAATCATAAACATGTCAGTGCCTCCATTTAACATTGTAGCCCAACCTTGTTGCTCAGTCATGTTGAAATATGTTCTTGGCATAAAAAGCCATGCTGTTGACTATACATCATTATAATCAGAAACGGTAAACCCCTTGAATCCAATATCATCTCTTAGCATACCAGACAAATACATTGAGTTCATGCCATTTGGGATATAATTTATTGAGCTGTATGAGATCATAACAGAACCAACATCAGACTTTACGGCTCCATAATAGCCCTGCGTGTTGTGGCTTATGTAGTTTTTGAATGAGATTACATTTGCACTAGCAATGTTTGTTCCGTATATGGTTGAGTCATCTCCGAAGAAATGTTTGGCTGAGGCTAACACACCATTAAGCTTGCCGTTTTGGACATCTTGAAGACCTTTGACAAATGATTGACCGTACTTGTAAATATAGGAATCTTCTTGTCCCATAGTTTAGTGAAATCTTCCCCATTGAGGATTATGGCTAACTGCGACTGTTGGACCAAATGCAAAATTAAAACCGGTTTTTTTCATGCTAGTCTTTGTCCAGAACCCCATATTTTAGAAGTGTTTTTAGTTATGAGTGCAAGAAAGTC
Organism: Desulfosporosinus sp.; assembly: GCA_020719775.1. GTDB lineage: Bacteria > Campylobacterota > Campylobacteria > Campylobacterales > Arcobacteraceae > CAIJNA01. Next base: position 17,587 of record DYPS01000042.1, read on the forward strand.
CAATATTGTGTGGCCATAAAATATTTCCTAAGACGTGCTGATCTCCATGTACTGCATCAGTGCCGAATAAAAATTTAATTTTGTATTTTGTATTTTGTTCCTTATTTGGTTGTAACACTAACTCCTAAGTCTTTGAATCTATCAATTAGTTTTTTCCAGTTTTATGATGTTTGTTGCATGAAAGCATCTCTAACTTTGTCAACTTCTAAGTCGATTGGGATTTTAGCCATATTACCATTAGTAGTTGGTGCTGCATTTCCCCCAATAAATATTGAGCCTAGTCCCAAAGTGACAGCTTGCTGAGGATCTGTGGTTTCTTTTTCTTTATTAGATATTCCCTAAAAATCGACTGTAAAGGTCTGTCCAATTTTCTGATCAATCGTCATACCTTGAGCAATCTTCAGCGCCTCTGCGTAATACTGATCATATATCGAGGACTGTCCAATAGCTAAGGCAACTATGACAGCCAAAACAATGAAAGATTTCATGTTATGTATGTTCAATTAAAGTTAATTATTAAATGCTAATATTTCTATAAGAATAGATTTATGATCAGTTAGGCTATAATTATTTTTAATTTTATATAAAAATAAGCTCATTAAAAAAATAAAAATAGATTTTTACTAAAATTAATTATGGGCGAGAAACATTTAATTCTTCATTTTGTTACGTTTTGTTTTAATGTTATTTATGTATCATGCCTAAAATCTTATATTTTCCCAACTTTTTAGCTAAAATTATTTTCGTTTTAACCTTTTGGCAATGTCGCATTTTTTATAGATTATTACAGAAGCGATTGCAACCACCAATATTGAAATTATTATAGCGATTATTATAGTAATCATCGAATCAGAAACATTATTTTAAGCTGTTTTCAGTGTTAAAGTTGTGTACTTTGTGAAAATCAAATAATAGATATAAACTGAGCTCCCTGGAAAATTGATAGTATTTCGCATAAAATTAGTGGTAAAATGCAGATTATTCTGACTTAAATCATCAACAAAGAAGCTTTTCATCGTAGTTCCATTCAGAACTATCGAAATATTCGTCAAATCCAAATGAAATCCAAGAAAAGTCTTAAACGCATAGAAATAATTTTAATCACAGTAACTAACCAGAGTTTCAATATTAGACGAAGCTCCTGGAAAATAGTTATAACCACCAACATTCGTATTATAGTAACCTTATACTGGGAATTGTATGTAATTGAAAAGAATCGCTTGCATCATCACAAATTTTATGTAAGTCTCATCATAAACGTATATACTTGTCGAAAATGAGTTTGATGTCTAATTTATCAAAGAATCGAATTGAAAATGTAAGGCTTTCGAGGTTCCGATTTGTATCGCTTGAAGGCATGGATATACAACTATATTTGTGGCACCAGCTGGCATAACAGATCCTGACAATGAATAAAAGTTTGTATATGTCTCACTACGAGGACCAAATTGTGTATGGTCGTTTATACTTCCTGTTGTAGTCCCATTTTTCACATTAAATACTAAAAACACCACCTAAGTTAAGGCCTGCTCGTTGCCAAAAGCAAAATACGAAATTTTTACATTTTTTAAATAAGCATCAAATATCCCAAAAAAAGTAATATGATTATAACCACAGTCAGCTATTTAGCTATAAAAATTGAACTAAACTTGCGAAGTCATGCCTACAGACTAAAATTCCAACCCGTTGATTGAGCTAGCACAATTAATTACTAGACTATCGCTAAATCGTTCCACATATGTTATATTGACAAAATTATTTGATGAGCTCTGCTGGAAGGTAACAGCCCCACTTTTGATAACAGGAAATGCTGTCTGTTGTCTACAACAAATAAATAAACCCGTTGTGAAAATAATTATACTTAACATTTGATAGGGGTTCTTTTTAATTTTGCTTATTATATAATTAAAAAGATAGAAAACAATATTTTTGTAAAAATACAATTGCATCTATGATTACAATTTTTACCAAAAATAGATATGTTTTTATATCAGCAAAACAAAGTAAAGGGCAGTTTTATGCCTTTACTATAATAGTCTCTCCTGGATTTTTTTGTAGTTATGTAAAAAGATCATGCCTAAAATCTGATGTTTTACCAATTTTTAAGCTCAAAGGACTTCCTTTTTAACCTTTTTGAAATTTCACACTTTTTGTAGATTAATATTGATGATGCGGAAATAACTACTATAGAAACTACAGCTGCAATCACAATAACAGTTGTTGAACTTGAACTATCAGCACCACTTAGATTAGAACTCTTATATTTTGTAAATGCCAAATAATATGCGTATACAAAAGCTCCTGAAAAATAAGTCATATTCTGCATAAAGTTAGTTGTAAACCTAAGAGTATTTTCATTAGTATAATTAACGGAAAAGTACTTCACTGAAGATCCATTAATCAAAATCAAAACGTTGATCAAATCTATTTTAACCCCATAAAAAGCCTAAAATGTAAAAAAATAGCTCACATCATGTTCTCTTACAGTTGTCTCTATATTGGCTGGACTTCCTGGAAAATAATTATAACCAGCAAAATACGTATGATAATAGTTTTCAGTTTTTACTTGGATGTTGTTGAACATTATGGCCTGCAGTTTTATTGAGCGTATGTATGTGCCAAAATAAACGAATACGTTTGTTGTAAGTGTGCTTGTTGTAGCTGAATATGAGGAATCGAGTAGGAAGTTTAGGATCTGTGAGGTTCCAATTTGTAGTGCTTGAAGACAAGGATAAGCGATTATAGCTGTGGAGTTTTATTCCATGAAAAATCCACCTAGAGAATATATAGAAGTAAACGTTCCATGCCTCGGTCCAAATTGAGTATCATCACTTATGCTTCCTGATGTCGTTCCATTAATAACATCTAACACTAAAAAAACTACCCAAGTTAGGAGCTGTTAATTTCCAAAAACCATATATGAAACCTTTAATTAAATAAGGTAATTGTCACTAAAAAGTGAATATAAAGAGATACTATAATGACCAATAGCCGCTATTTAAGTGTAAAAATTAAATTATGCTGAAGAAGTCATGTTTGCAGATTAAAAGCTAAGACCGTTGATAGAATGAACCCAATGAAGGGTTAGAGCAGCATCAAAGGGATTTATATAAGTAACATTAAAATAGCTAGATCCTGAATTAGCAGTAAAAGAAGCAGTTCCGCTTCTGATTTATGGGTATGCAGTTTGTGTGATTCCTTCATAGATTAAAATAATAAAAACACCAAAAACAAGCAATGCTTTCATTATATTTATAGTTTGAAAGTTTGAATTATTACTTATTATTAATTTTTGCCTATATTTTATCAGGGCGAATCAGCAGTATTATATATTATATCGCATTAAATGATGGAAACACACATATTTAAATTCATGTTTATATTTATGTTTTATTTTATTTTATTTTATTTTATATTTTAATTAAATAGAACAGAAAATTAGAAAGGGTCCATTTATATACCAAGTAAAGAAAAGTAAAATCAGGAGTTTAATGTTTATTATTATATTATATTAAAGTTAAAATATTTTATAATCATGCCTAAAATCTGATATTTTACCAGTTTTTGATGTCAAATGGTTTTCTTCTTAGTCTTTTGGAAATCTCGCATTTTTTGTATATAACTATTGAAGAAATTACAATAGCCAAAACTGAAATAACTGCTGCAGCAACTACTATAATGATTGAGCTGGTTTTGACAGCCTCTAATGTAGACGCTTTATATTTTGTAAAAACTAAATAATATGCCTCCATTGCAGTTCCTTGAAAAGAATTTTGATTCTGCAGGAAATTAGTCGTAAGCCTCAAATAATTTCGTTACATAAAATCCAGAGAAAAACTCTTTTCGGAAGACCCATTTATCAATCTTGAAATATTCGTCATATCCAATTACATCCCATTTAGCGCTTCAAACGAAAAAAAGTAATTTGGATCATAACTATTTACATTAGTACTTAAAGAAGCTAGACTTCCAGGAAAGCCGAAACCTTGAGAAAATGTTTGATAGTAATTTTAACTTCTTACTTGAATGTTGTTGAATATTATTGCTTGTAGTTTTATTGAGCGGATGTATGTTCCTGAATAGACTTTTACGTTTGTTGATATTGTGTTTAGTGAATTTGAATAAATTGACTCAAGAAGAAACCATAAGACTTGAGATGTTCCTATTTGTAGTGCTTGGAGGCAAGGGTATACTACAATAGTTGTGGAGTTTTGCTACATGAATAATCCACTGAGGGAGTAACCATTTGTGTATGTGATTTGACGAGGGCCGAATTGATTGTCATCGTTTATACTTCCAGTGGTGGTTCCGTTTGTCACATCGAGCACAGAAAAAACTACCCAAGTCAAAAGCTGTTAATTACCGAAAACAAAAAAGGAAAGTCTTATACTTAATAAATGACTATCGCTAATAAGTGAATAGAATTCAATATGATCATAACCAAGATTAGCTGCCTCGGTATAAAAATCAAATTAAACCTGAGCAGTCATATTTGCAGATTAAAAACTCAGGCCATTTATAGAATGAACACACTGAAGTGTTAGACTATTGTCTATAGGATTTGAAAAAGTAACATTATAAAAGTTGGACCCTGAACCGGCAGAATATGTAAAAATTCCACTTCTGATGTCTGGGTATGCAGTTTGTGCTATAATTTTATAGATTAAAACAACAAAAAGGCCTAAAACAAATATTTTTTTCATTATGTTTATAGTTTGTATTATTAATTTAAAACCTAGATTTTGCCAGCATTATACAAAAGCAAAACATAGATAAATTAATTTGTTGATCGAAACAAATTATAAAAAATTATAAATTATTTTTTAAATTAAATAACTCTTAATTCAAGGATTTTTATGAATATTTTAATTAAAAATTAAATTATAATCAAAAGAATTAAAAATTATTGTTATAAACTTCATTTTATTTTATTCAGTTTCGTTTCGTTTCGTTTGATTTATTAAGTCTTATTGATATTCATTAGTATTAGTACACCTATTCTGGCTAGTTTGACCATATTGTTAAGCAATCTCTCATCAAAACTATGCTTGCCGTCAATTTATCGTAGTCCTCTGGCCTAATTTTGTTAAATTAAGACATTACAAGGTCAAAAGCCTATTTTCCAATCTTTATTGCTCTTTATCTATCATGCATAATCTCTTCAATAAATGTAATTAATTTTAGACAGGCTTCTAACCTAAGAGGCTCATGGTGTTTTAACTACGCTTAAGCAAGCTAATCCGCCTTTTTATAAACCTCATAAGCCTTTTCTCGATACTATTTTTAATTTTCAGCGATGCAGCCATTCTCATAAATCATTCTAAATAGATCACCCTTCATTATATAATAAAAAATCAACTCCTTAGAAGAGTGACTTTTCGGAATCAGATAATTCTACAATAAATCAAGCATCTATTCTGCATATGCCAAAACTTATCCTTAAATTACAGTTATGAACTATATTAAAACATTTCTTTAGCAGATATTTTCTTACAATGGTAATGACATTGGCAGATTCATGATTGTTTCCTATTCTTACTAGATTTTTGCTTTCATGGACTTGCTTAGACTGTTAAGGGAACTATTTTTTGATGATATAAATTTTTTGATGATAGTTTAGAACATGGCTCTTTAAATTTCATCTAATCTTGGATCGATGATAATAGCTCTTTTCATGGCCTCTTTCATATCTTAGTATCTTTTGCTCCTTATGATAATTTTGCAATATAGACACATTATTGCCGGGTGTAGTTTCTTTATTTTTTGTAAAAGAACATCTAA
>DYPS01000130.1 GCA_020719775.1 Desulfosporosinus sp.
TACACATCGTTAATAAATCTCTAGTAGCTTCCCAACCAAGAACTTCTTTTGCATAGCTAGGATTTGCATAACATTTTGCTATATCTCCAGCTCTTCTTTCTACTAATCTATATGGCACCTCTTTACCACTTGCTTTTTCAAAAGCTTTGACTACATCAAGGACACTATAACCCGTACCAGTTCCTAGATTTGTAATAAGTGGCTTACTCATAGTTTCTTGAGTATTAAGATAATTTATCGCTTTAACATGAGCATTTGCAAGATCAACTACATGGATATAGTCTCTTACACCTGTGCCATCATGTGTATCATAATCACTCCCAAAAACACTCAAAAACTCTCTTTTGCCAACCGCTACTTGAGAGATGAAAGGCATAAGGTTGTTTGGTATTCCATTTGGATCTTCTCCAATAGTTCCAGACTCATGTGCTCCAACTGGATTGAAATATCTCAAAATTGCTATTTTAAAAGTATTATCGCTAAATTGCAAATCTTCTAAAATTCGCTCAATCATATATTTTGAAGTTCCATATGGATTTGTAGTACCGCCAACTGGTGAATCCTCTCTTAATGGAGAGTATTTTTGAATTTTGAATGTTGAATTTTGAATGTTGAATTGATCTGGATCGGTATAGACTGTTGCAGATGAACTAAACACTATCTTTTTACAATTAAACTCTTTCATCACTTCAAGAAGTCTTAGAGTCCCCACTACATTATTATCGTAGTATTCTAGAGGTTTTTCAACAGATTCTCCTACAGCTTTGAGCCCTGCAAAGTGGATAACTGAATCAATTTGGTATTTTGAAAATACCTCTTTTAATTTAGCAGTATCTCTTATATCACCCTCTACAAAAGTGATCTCACGACCTATGATTTCAGATACTCTTTTGAGTGATTCACTAGATGAATTTGAAAGATTGTCATACACTACAAAGTCATAATTTTCTTTGGCCAACTCTATCAAGGTATGGCTACCTATATATCCCGCTCCACCTGTAATAAGAATTTTCATAAATAAATTCCCCTTTTCAAAATTAGTCTATCTATGTGCTTTGACAAATAGTATATAAATAACACTTCCAAACATATAAAATTATAAGCGATGAATCACTATGCTCAAGTTTTACAATCTTTATGATAAAATCATCACCTTTAAAAGTAGAGGAAAATAAATGAAAAAAATATTAGTTTTTATTATGTTATGTGTAAATTTACATCTTAATGCTGGGATCATAAATGCCATAGCTATCAGTGTCAATGACTCCCCAATCACTCTAGTCGATATCGATTTGAAAATGACTCAAACAAAAGAATCAAAAGAAACTGCTATCGCCATCCTTATAGATGAGATTCTTTATCAGCAATCACTAGAAAAATACAATATAAATGTAGATAATTTTGATACTGATGATTACATAGAAAAAATTGCTAAAAATAACAAAATGACTCTTCTGGAGTTTAAAAATGCTGTAAAACAACAAGAGGATTATGATCTATTTGTTGAAAAAATAAAATCTCAACTAAAACATCGTAAGCTTATTTCTGCGATATCTACAAACAACCTTATCCCAGCTAATCAGGAAGATTTGAAGATCTACTATAATAATCATATTGAAGAATTTAAAATTGCAAAGAAACTTGATGTGATGCACTATACTTCGAGCGACAAAAATCTCCTTGAGAAACTCAAATCAAATCCACTTCTTGCAGATAAAAATATCAATGTTCAAAATACAACATTTGATATAGATACGATCTCTCCTCAAATGAAATATATATTGTCTCAAACAAATGAAAAAGAGTATTCACCCATATTTGTAGAAAACAAGCTATACAATATAGTATATCTTTCCAAAAAAAATGATATCCAAATGATTCCATTTGAAACTGTTCAAGATAATATCTTCAATGCAATCATGACTCAAAGAGAAAATGAATACTTAAAAAATTATTTTGAAAACCTTAAAATAACATCTGAGATAAAATTTATCAAATAATTAGTTTTTCATAATTAAGATAAAAAATAGTCCCTATCCCCTCTTTTGAATCAATCTTTATTGAGATATTGTGTTTATCACAATACTCTTTTACGATACTAAGACCAAGCCCAATACCTTGTGTAGCTATATCTATTTGAAAATATTTATCATAGATTTTAAAAATATTTTTTGTATCTATTCCACATCCACTATCTTCCACTTTTAAAATATGATTTTCATTGGAAATGATAATTTTTCCATCCTCTTTATTGTATTTAATCGCATTTGAAAGAAGATTATCAACAACTATCATAAAACCATACATATCTGCTTTGATGATATCTCTTTGAATATTATTTTCAATAGTTATATTTTTTTTAATATCTTCAACTTTTAAAACTGATTTCAAAACTATATCATTCAGATCAAATTGTTCTGAAATAATAGTGTCAATTTTTGAAGTGAGCTCGTATTCCATATGCTGATACAATGCTAATAAATTTTCGCACGATTCCTCAATCCTCTGTAATCTTTTGATATCTTTTTCATTTGTTAGATTTTTTTCTAGCATCTTTTTATTTATCTTGATAGTAGCTACTGGAGTATTGAGTTCGTGAAGAGTTTTTTTGATCATATCATCTATTTGGGTATCGCTTTTAAAAAATTCATCAAAAATAGATTGGCTAAGATATTTATAAAGTACAAGCCCGCCAAAAACAAAAAATAAAGTGATTGGGAAAAATAAAATTTGAGAAAAACCAAATTCTATAAGAAGAAGATCATTAATTAGAAGTGTGATAAGGATAATAAATACAATAATAATATAATTTGAAATTAAAAAATTTTTGTATTTAGTATTCAACTTTATAACCAATATTTTTTATACTATAAATCTTTTTTTCATCAAAAAGTTTTTGAAGTGTTGTTATGTAAACTCTTATAGAACCCTCGCTATACTCTTCATCATAGCTCCAAAGTCTCTTTATTATCATCTCTTTTGTGACAATCTTTCCTCTATTTTCATAAAAAAGTTTAAAAAGTTCTTTGGCTTTTTGGCCACAGATGATCTCTTTTCCATTTTTCAACATTGTTTGATTTGATGAATTGTAGATAATATTTTCAAATTGGATCACATCAAAAGATTTTCCACTTCTTTTAGCTACTGCGATGATTCTTAAATGTAATTCATCAATATCAAAAGGTTTTGTAAGATAATCATCACAGCCACTTAAAAACCCATTTTTGAGAGTTTCTTTATCTTTATACGATGTTAAAAAGATAGCTGGAGTTAAATCATTGGTTTCCCTAATTTGTTTCAAACTTGCTATCCCATTTAGTAATGGAACATTGATATCAAGAAGATAAATATCAAAATTTGTTTCGTATGCTTTTTCTAAAAAGCTCTCTCCATTATCAACATGTGCCACTTTATATCCTAGCTCTTCAAGACTGTCAATCAATGTTTCAGCAAAAAGATTATCATCTTCAAGCAATAATATTTGTATCATTATTATTTTATATTTTTTTTGCGAGTGTTAATTCACCCAAATAACTTTTTATAGTATTTCCTTGCTCAAGCCAATTCAAAATCCCACCTTTAAGATTTCGTACATTTGTAAAACCCATTTTCTTAAGCTGATATGCAGCCAAACTTCCCCTTGGACCCTTGAGGCAATATGTCACAATCTTTGCATCTTGTCCATATACTTGTATTATTTTTTTAATAGCCATAAATTCTAATTTTCCTCTAGGAATTGTAAGATTATTGTGAGCACCGATATATCCACTTGCAAACTCTTCAGGTTCCCGTACATCCACCAAAAGCATATCATCATCTAAAACATACAAATCTTTCGGCTCTATTTGTTCCACTTGAGCTTCTGCTTCATCTATAAGAGCTTTAAAAAGTTCACTGATATATACTTCAGCCCTCTCATCGGCTAGCTTCTGGAGTTTTTTGTATTCGTTATTTGCCAT
>DYPS01000131.1 GCA_020719775.1 Desulfosporosinus sp.
ACCCCAACCCCAACCCCAACCCCAACCCCAACCCCAACCCCAACCCCTTTAATTACAATTAAAAAATACAGAATCAAATAAATATCCAAAATCAAATAAATATCCAAAATCAACACCATTTTAATTACCCCACTAATTTAAATATTCCCCATAATTTAAAATTATTGAACTATCCATTTGTAAACTACAAGAATTATAATAATAAGTATGAGTTAATAGGACTACGAAGTTATCATCACTGATAAAGAACATAAAAGACTCATGGACTATCATGTCCAAGTCACCAAAATGGAAGCAGAAGTCGCCAAATACAAACAGATTGATATCGATCGCTAAGATATCATCAAAAGTCATCAAAGACAGCTGAGAGTCAAAAACTAAGAAATTGACTTTTTGCAAAATTTAATTGATGATCTTTCCGTGAATAAACTTGGCAAGAATATAGTTGATAATTTGGACAAGCAAAGCTATTATGAGGTATTGGGACAAACCATGATGAATGAGGAATTGGATAAATAGGAGAAGGAGAGATAAATTATTGCGGAACGAGGACAATTCTTCATTAAGTTTGAAAAGTCGATTCAAAAAATTCAGGACATCAATGAAACCCTGGAATCTCAGGAGGAGTTGATCAAAAGCCTTAATTAAAGCAACAAAACTCATAAGGAAGTTATTCTAACCAAAAACTATTCTGAATTTGTTAAAGAATTGGAAAAGGAGTGTCAAATAAAGCTTTAAAACTTTTAAAATTTGAAGGCATTGATTAATCAAGATAGGAAAAATAAGCAGGAAATCTTCGTTTTAGAAGCCAAAATCAAATCTTTAGAAGATGAACTAAAGAAACAAAAAGACGACAACAGAAAAATGGCCCCCCTTATTGCCCATTACTGCGACAAAATAAAAAAACTATAATCTGAGAAAAACCAACTTAAATCACACTAGGAAGGAAAGCCGACCAACTAAAAGGGTGATAAGAGCTATCAGATCAAGTTATTGATCGATGAGCATATAAAATCAATCGAAAACAACTTAAAAAATGTGGAAGGATTGACCAGGGCAGAAATTTTGTCCATTGTTAATGCGGAGCTAAAAGATCTGATGGCTTACATTCCCAAGTCCATCTAGATGCTTAAAAATTGATTTTGACTGGAATTTAACTTAATTCTTTCATTTTACTTATTAAGCTCTAATTACTCTCCCTCATCAAAAGCAAAAATTTGATAAGCAAAAACAAAAAAAATATGCAAAATCGTGCAAAATCAATAAATATTCTAATCACAAGCATTCATGGGCGAATCTGAAGGGTAGGTTACGCTGATTTGAAGCTAATAAATGATTAATTTGCTTGTTGAAACTGTGATATTTTTTAAGATATATCTTAAATGATATCACAGTATATTTATTCTATCAACAGTGTGTTAAATTTATAAAATCATATTATAGAACAATGAGCAAGAAGGATAAACTACATATCAACTTGGTTGTCATCGGACACGTCGACTCCGGAAAATCTACCTCAACTGGTCACCTCATCTACAAATGCGGTGGAATTGACAAGAGAACTATTGAAAAATTTGAGAAAGAAGCTGCTGAAATGGGTAAATCTTCATTCAAATACGCTTGGGTTATGGACAAACTTAAGTCCGAACGGGAGAGAGGTATCACCATTGATATCTCCCTTTGGCAATTTGAAACTGCTAAATATCACTTCACCATCATCGATGCCCCAGGACATAGAGATTTCATCAAGAATATGATTACTGGAACATCTCAAGCCGATTGCGCCATCCTCATGATCGCTACCCCACAGGGAGAGTTCGAGGCTGGTATTTCCAAAGAAGGACAAACCCGTGAACACGCCCTCCTAGCTTTCACTCTCGGTGTCAAGCAAATGATCGTTTGCTGCAACAAGATGGACGAGAAGAGTGTCAACTTCTCTGAAGAGAGATATCTCTAAATCAAGAAGGAAGTCTCTGAATTCTTGAAGAAAGTCGGATATAAACCCGATAACATCAATTTCATCCCCATCTCCGGTTGGGAAGGTGACAATATGATTGATAGATCCACCAGAACCCCTTGGTATAAGGGTCCCACCCTCCTCGAAGCTCTTGATAAGATCGAGGCTCCTAAAAGACCCACTGAAAAGCCACTCAGACTTCCCCTTCAGGACGTCTACAAAATTGGAGGTATTGGAACCGTTCCAGTTGGTAGAGTTGAGACCGGAATCCTCAAGCCCGGAATGAGTGTTACCTTCGCCCCAGCTGATGTCAAGACTGAAGTCAAGTCAGTTGAAATGCATCACGAGTCTATCCCCGAGGCTATTCCCGGAGACAACGTCGGATTCAACGTTAAAGGTCTTTCCATCAAGGATATCAAGAGAGGATATGTCTGTGGAGACTCCAAAAACGATCCCCCAAGAGAAGTTGAAACTTTCCTTGCCCAGGTCATCATTATGAACCACCCCGGTCAAATTGAAAACGGTTATACCCCCGTCCTCGATTGTCACACCGCTCATATTGCCTGTAAATTCCAAGAGATCACCGCCAAGATCGACAGAAGAACAGGAAAAGCTACTGAAGAAGAACCCAAATTCGTCAAGAACGGAGATTCTGCTTTGATCATCCTCAAGCCCACCAAGCCCATGTGTGTTGAATCATTCACTGAGTATCCTCCTCTCGGAAGATTCGCTGTTAGAGATATGAAACAGACCGTTGCCGTTGGTGTCATCAAGGCAACCACCAAGAAGGATAAGAAATGAGCTGATTGTAAATAAAATCATTAAAAACACTTCTCAATTATTATATAATTATCTGCCATATACTCAATTATTAGATATTCAATATACTTATACAGAGAAAAATGTAGGCAACATTCTTAAATTTTAAGAATAAGCGTAAGTTGTTATTGATGCAGTGCAAGAGGTGACAGTTAATCATTTTTGAAAATTGAAGGCTACGTTGAATCTTGCTGAAAAAATGCCAACAACAAAAATACTTAAGAATATGTGGGGACTAATTACTCTCGCTTCGGAAATTTAAGAGAAGCTATTTGAAAAGTTAGACCTATCTCTATGTTTTCCATAGTTTATTTGCAAAAATCGACCAATCTGATCCCAACAACCCATTCCTAAAAACCTAACTCAATCGAGACGGAGACTCCTCTAGCTCATGTATAACCAACCAATATAACCATCCGTACTAGGACTACATACCCAGCCAACAGCATAGACAAATAGAATGATTCTGCAACTAGATGTTAGATAATATACCAAATTGTATTACTGAAACAGTGCCGTCAGCAGATTGCTTACTTCGTAGGGAATATGATAATCAATTTAACTACGGGTATTTTGTTAAGAAATGGAAAGTTTGATTGAGTTTAATTTGCAGTGATGCGAAGATATATTTTGAGGATATTGGAATTCTTTCAATATTGCGGATATTTAGTTGCAAAGAGATGAAGCGAGGATTAGAATGAATGCACCATCCTCATTTAAATCAAATCCTAGTAATAAAAAGGAAAGGTTGATCTTACTGGATTTTTCAAAGAAAAACAGACAAAATTAACAATAAATCTGAAAACATGAAACTTAATTTGGTAAAGAAAGACTGTAAAGCATTATTTTACTTTTCGGATAAATGATTGAAGATATATAGGCTACCTTGAGATAACTTATTGAGGCAATATACTTGAATAAAACAAAATATATAATTTTTACAAAAAGGTCTGGAAGAGAAAAGCCTAGATTGTCACAAACAAGCACTAACTCAAAAAATCAAATAGATACATTTGCATAGTTGATTTTAATCATTATATATTGCTAATTATTCATTCTCACTCTAATAATCAATGATATTTGACAAAATTAGAAAAGCTTTTCTCTATCAAAGAAATAAACCAGGGGTTGGGGTACAGACAATTTTAAACATTGTTAGAAATGATTGATTTTT
>DYPS01000043.1 GCA_020719775.1 Desulfosporosinus sp.
GTGCGGTCGGCGAGAGTTGAACTCGCACACCCGTAGGGCGCTACCACCTCAAGGTAGTGTGTCTACCATTCCACCACGACCGCAAAAAAAGAACTTAAAAGCTTAAGAAAAATCTTAAGCTTTTAAAGTGATGTTATCCTAAAAATGGATTTGCATAAAGTGCAATAAGAGCGATAACAAGTGTATAGATAACTTGAGCTTCAATCATCGCTAATGCGATAAACATTGTAGTCATAAGTTTTCCACCCATACCTGGATTTCTTGCAGTTCCAGCGATAGTTGCAGCAGCAGTATTACCCATACCGATAGCTCCACCCATAGCAGCGATACCAAGACCGATACCAGCAGCAAGTACTGAGTAAGCTTGAATCATAGATGTTCCAGCTTCTTCAGAAGCAAAAGCAGCAGTTGCGAATGCAAGTACTAAAAATAAAACTTTTTTCATTGTAAATTCCTTGTAAAATAATTTGTTAAAAGGGTTTTGTTCGGCTAGCGTAACCTAAGAATAAATCTTAAGCCATAAATACATAAATGCAATTATGTTCCTACTGAAATCTTTTAATCAGCGGAATTGTAATATGTTTATCATTAAAAATTACTAAATCAAATGCTAATTTTATTAAGGGAACATAAAATAACCAATCAATTATTATTTAGAGACTTTAAATAAGACTAATTTTATCTTATTTGAGATAGACTTCAAATATTAAAATTTATTATAAGTTTTGCAGTGATTCAGTGATTGGATTCGTGTTATAAAGATTTTATTTTAAATGAGATATAAAAAATAAAAAATTCTCAAATTTGAGAATTCTAAGGATGAAAAATGGAAGTATATTTAGATAATAATTCAACAACTCAAATTGATCAAAAAGTAAAAGATATTCTTTGCGAAACAGCTGATATATTTGGAAATGCAAATGTTATTTATAAGCAAGGAATAGAGACTAGAGCTGAATTAAACAAAGCTTACGATGTAATTTATGAAACTTTAAATGCAAGTGATGATGATGATATCGTATTTACATCTTCTACAACTGAGGGAAACAATGCAGTTATTAAAACTTTTTTGGATGCTTTCTTAAGAGGAAGTGGTAAAAATCATATTATTTCTTGTGTTGCTGAACACTCAAGTATTAAGTCGCCTCTTTCTTACTGTAAAACATTTGGAATGGAGGTAACATATTTAGGGACAGATGAAAATGGACTTGTAAGTGTAGAAGAGCTACAAAAAGCTATCAGACCTACAACGGCACTTATTACAATCTTAACTGCGTCAAATGAAACAGGTGCAATTCAGCCAATTAAAGAGATGGCTACAATTGCAAGAGGTGCTGGAGTTCCTTTTCATACAGATGGTGCTCAAGCAATTGGTAAAATCAATGTAGATTTACAGGATATGGGTGTTGATTATTTCACATGGTCAGCTCATAAATTTCATGGACCAAAAGGTATAGGTGGTCTTTTCATTAAAGCTAAAGCTCCTTTTGTTCCTCTTATTCATGGAAGTAAAAATGTAATGGGTGGTAAAAGAGCTGGAAGTATTTTTAATAACGGAATTTTTGCTATGGCAAAAGCTATTGAAATAGCAAATTCTAAAATGAATGTTGCGTATATTAAAAATCATATCGGACAACTTAGGGACAAGTTGGAGGAAGCAATTTTAGCTATACCTGATACAAAATCATATATTCCAAAAGAGCATAGACTTAATAATCTTGTTGTTGCATCTTTTAGAGGTATTGAAGGTGAAGCGATGCTTTGGGATATGAACAAGAATGGAATTTATATTTCAACAGGAAGTAGTTGTAGCAGTGAAAGTCTTGAATCAAGTGCAGTTGTTGAAGCACTTGGTGAAAAAGTTGAGATCGCAAATGCGACTGTAATGTTTGCTCTTAGTAGATTTACAACGCATGAAGAGATAGACTATGTAATAGAAAAATTATCAAGTATTGTAACTAGACTTAGAGCGATTTCTATGACTTATGCTACTCAACAAGCATTCAGTGTACATGAACGAGAAGAATAAAATAAATAAATATAAAATAGAATAAGGAGAATATTATGGCAAGAAGTGATTTAGTAAGTGGAAATGTTTGGGAACAATATAGTAAAAAAGTTCAATCTAGAATGGATAATCCAAGAGCAATGGGTGAACTTACACAAGAAGATGCAACAAGATTAGGTGGAAAACTTATTGTTGCAGATTTTGGAGCTGAAAGCTGTGGAGATGCAGTTAGACTTTTTTGGGTTGTAGATACATCAAATGATAAAATTATTGATAGTAAATTCAAATCTTTTGGTTGTGGAACTGCTATCGCTTCAAGCGATGCTATGGCTGAACTTTGTATTGGTAAAACAGTTGATGAAGCAATTCATATCACAAATACAGAAGTTGAACTTTTCTTAAGAGATGATGATGGTACACCAGCTGTTCCACCTCAAAAAATGCACTGTAGTGTTATGGCATATGATGTTATTATTGAAGCAGCAGCACAATATAAAGGTGTAGAGAGAAGTACATTACAGAATCAAGATATAGTATGTGAATGTGCAAGAAAAACTAAGCAAGATATTATCGATGCGATTAGAACTTATGATTTAAAAACAGTTGAAGAGATAGGTGAAAAAACAAAAGCTGGAACATATTGTAAATCATGTATTAGACCAGGTGGACATGAAGAAAAAGCTATTTATTTAGTTGATATATTAAAAGATGTAAGAGAAGAAATGGATCAACAGAGACTTCTTGAAGCTGCAAATACAACAGCAAGTGGTGATAATGCATTTGACAAAATGACAATCGTTCAAAGAATAAAAGCTGTTGATGCTGTTATTGATGAATTTATCAGACCTATGCTTATCATGGATGGTGGAAATATGGAAATCATTGATATTAAAGAAAATTTACCTTATTACGATATTTATATTAGATATTTAGGTGCCTGTGGAAGTTGTGCAAGTGGAAGTACTGGTACTCTTTACGCTATAGAGTCAACACTAAAACACAAAGTTGATGAGAATATTAGAGTTTTACCTGTATAAGTAAAACACTAAAAGTATTTTAAAAGCCTCTGGATTGTGTTTCCGGAGGCTTTTTTGTTTTAAGTCTTATTTATATTTTAATAAGACTATATGGTTTTGGGGTAAATTATTTTTGAATAGATTGAAGAGCTGATACAACTTCATCAATATTTGATAAAGGGATATGTACTTTCCATTCAATATCAGATCCATTTAAAGAAATAGCTATACTAGCTACAGTTGGAGTATCTTTTCCGTAAGGTTCGTTGATTGTAGTAATGCTTATAAAACCTTTTTTGCTATTTGCTAATGGAATTGTTTTTACTTCATTTGTCATAATTGACTCCTTTATTAGTTTGATAAAATCTTATCTATTATCTGTTTAACGCCATCTTTCTTTATCATTTTAATTAATCTATCACTTGTCTCTTTCAAGTTAATATTTAAAATTTCTTCAACAATTTTATCACCATCATCTAGTTCATTTTGCATTTTTAAGATACATAATTTTTCATCTTGTAAAAATTTTGCATTAAAATATTGATGATTTGAACTTGCATGAGGATATGGAATAAATAAAGTTGGAATACCAAGTGCACAAAGTTCCCACAATGAACTGGCACCACTTCTACTTACAGCAAAATCAGCTTTCATCATATGAGCCAAAATCTCTCTGTCAAAATCAAAAACAACAGCATTTATGTTGTTTGTATTGTAAAATTCTTGACATTTTTGAAGATCATTTTTTCCTGTTTGATGGATAATGCTGATATTGTATTCTTTTAATTTTAAAGCTATTTTCATTGCAAAATTATTAATTGCTGTTGCACCTTGAGATCCACCTAAAAATATAATAGTTTTAATCTCTTTTCTGATTCTTGCAGCATCAAAAAATTTATGATTTATAGGATAATCTTTAATCGATGAATTTAAATCGTATGAACTAAATACTTCTTTTGCATATTTTGAAGTTACTTTATTTAGATTTCCCATTACTGAATTTTGTTCATGAATATACAGTTCAACACCACTAATTATTGCTCCAAATGAAGCACTAGCAGCACTGAATCCACCAACACTTATAATTTTTCTTATACCATATTCTTGGAAAATCTTTTTGCATAAAAATGCAAATTTTATAATGGCAAATAACGATGCAAACTTACCAAGAATATTTTGATTTACAACACCTTTTGTCCCTAAAAAATATGTTTTTTCTATTTTTTCATAATGTTCAAACCAAGACTTGTCTGCTCCTTTTGTTGAGCCAATAAAAATAACTTTATATCCTCTATCATAAAGTTCATCGATGAAACTCCTTGCGACAGCCAAATGCCCACCAGTTCCACCACCAGTTACAACTATATAATTATCTTTTTTCATTTTTTCCCTCATATTTTTCCCAGATACATTCTTCATCTAGACTTGGTCTATTTTGTAATACATCAAAAGGAGCATAATCTTCTTTATAGCCCATACTATAATGATCTTGAATCCAATAACCTAAAAACATATAGGGAATCTTTGCCAATTTTGCCATATTTAGCTGTGTTAAAATTGAAAATTTACCTAGCGATCTCTCTTGGTAGTCATGGTCATAATAGCAATAAATAGCAGAAACACCATCTACTAAAATATCACTTAATGATACACAAACCAATTTATCATCTAAAAAATATAAAATTTCTTTTCCATAAGTACTTGCACCATCAATATACGATGATTGATATTCTTGTGCAGAAATGGTATTTATAGGCCAATCTTTTTTTTCACTCATAAAAGCATGATATTTATTAAAGAGAGTAAGATGTTCTAAACTTATAGTCGGTTTTTGGATATAAATTTTAAGATCTTTATTTTTATTTATAATTCGTTTGTGGGATGAAGTAAAGTTAAAATTTTCAACATTAATTCTTATTGTTTTACATTCATAACAATTTTTACATTCAGGGGTAAAATGGACATATCCAAATCGCCTCCAACCTCTTTCAATCATTTTGTAATGTGTAGCACTATCACACCTTGACATATATTTATATCTGATGTCTGATAGTTGACTATCAATATATGAACAAGATTTATTTTCCTCAAATAATTCATTAACTCTTCTGTTTGTATTCATTCTCTTATTATATCAAAAGTGTTATAATTTTAACTGATATAAAAATTAAATAAGAGAGTAGTAGTGAATATTATAATAGATGAGACATTAAGTCATTTAAAGTTAAGTAATTGTAGTACAGATGAAACATTCTTTCAAGCTGTAAAAGAAGTTTTAGTATCAATCATCCCTCTTATAGAATCAGACAAAAAATATAAAGAAAATTCTATTATAAAAAGATTGCTGATCCCTGATAGACAAATTCAATTTAAAGTAAGTTGGCTTGATGATAATAATCAAATTCAAGTTAATAATGGATATAGGGTACAGTTTAACAATGCTTTAGGCCCATATAAAGGTGGTCTTAGATTTCATCCAAGTGTAAATAGTGGAATTTTAAAGTTTTTAGGGTTCGAACAAATACTTAAAAATTCTCTTACAGATCTTCCTATTGGAGGAGCTAAGGGGGGAAGTGATTTTGATCCAAAAGGAAAATCAGATACTGAAGTGATGAAGTTTTGTCGTTCATTTATGATGGAACTTCATAAATATATTGGCTCACGAATAGACGTACCAGCTGGAGATATAGGTGTTGGAGGAAGAGAGATAGGTTATTTGTATGGAACTTATAAACAAATCACCTCTTCGTACGATGGTGTTCTTACAGGTAAACCATTTTTCTTTGGTGGAAGTTTGATGAGACCTGAAGCTACTGGATATGGTGTGGTTTATTTTGCAAAAGAGATGTTGGAGCTTGAACATAAAAAAGGTTTAGCAGGGCAAATTTGTACTGTAAGTGGGAGTGGAAATGTTGCTATTTATACGATTGAAAAACTAAAGCACTTAGGAGCTATTCCAGTCACTTGTAGCGATAGTAAAGGATATATTTATGATAAAAGGGGGATTGATGTTGAACTTCTTAAAAAGATAAAATTTGAGCAAAGACTCTCTTTGGAGATTTATCTTGAAACATATAAAAGTGCCCAATATATTAAAATGGAAGACTATCAAGAAAATACTCATGGTGTTTGGAGCATCCCTTGTTATGCTGCTTTCCCTTGTGCAACACAAAATGAACTTACTTTAAAGGATGCTAAAAATTTGATTACAAATGGTGTTAAGATTGTTACAGAAGGAGCAAATATGCCTACAACTCCTGAAGCGACACTTTTACTTCAAAAAGAGGGGATACTATTTGTACCAGCAAAAGCTGCAAATGCTGGAGGAGTTGCTGTAAGTGGATTTGAGATGAGCCAAAATGCATCAATGCAAAAATGGTCTTTTGAAAAAGTTGATTTAAAACTTCAAGAGATTATGAAGCAAATATCCAAAAAAGTAGCATCAACAGCAAGTGATTATGGCGTTGATAGAAACTATGTAGATGGGGCGAATATTGCAGGATTTAAAAAAGTAGCAGATGCAATGATAGCAGAAGGAATCTAAAAATATAGCATTAAATATTCTTGTTAGTGTCTAGTTAACTTTGAGCTAGTAGTATTTAAAAAGGTAAAAAGGAAAGTATCAATTGGAAGAATTATCATTACAAATAGAGGAGTTTATATCTACAAATGCTTCAGATTTTGAAATAGCAAAATTAATTAAGAATAGTGTAAAAGGATATTTGTCTTCTTTGGATGAAATATTTAATGACACACAAGGAAAAGATTTTTTTGTAAAACATACAAAGAAAATAGATGGTTTTATAAAAATCCTTTACAGATATCTTCTTCGTAAACATTTTGGCGATTATATTCCAATGAGTAATTCTATTCCAATAGCTTTAGTAGCACTTGGAAGCTATGGAAGAGAACAACTTTGTGTCTATAGCGATATTGACTTGATGGTGCTTTATCAAGAGATTCAAGGATTTAATCTGAAACCAATTATGGAAGAACTTTTAGTTTTGGCATGGGACAGTGGACTTAAACTTGGTTCCCGTGTTCATGAACTTGATGAAGTTGCGAGTGCTGTTCGGACAGATATAACTATCAAAACATCTATTCTTGAATCTAGATTTATTTATGGCTCAAAAATTCTTTGGTTTCGATTTCAAAGTAAACTTTCTATTATTCAAAAAGAGTTTCAAAAAGAATTTATTTTAGAAAAATTGAATGAACACAAGTCGCGACTCCTAAAATATCCACTAAAAATGGAACCGAATATCAAAGACGGTTATGGCGGCATGAGAGAATCTAATATGCTATTTTGGATGGCTAATATTATTTATGGCGCACGAAATACAAAAGATTTGGTTGGAATACATTTTAGCGAAGTAGAATACAAAACATATAGAAGTAGTTTGGAATTTGTATTTCGAGTTAGAAACGCATTGCATTTGATAGCGAAAAAGAAATTAGATACTGTAAATTTTGATATTTTACCAGAAGTTGCGACTCGACTTGGATTTGTACATACCCCCAAACTAACAAAAGAAAGACAATTTATGGAGAAACTTTTTGAGTCTTTGCATAGCATCCACTCTTTTAGCTCTATTATGGTTAAGAAAATAGTTCGACCTTATTTGTTTGAGTCAAAAAATATTAGCTTATTAAAGAAATCAAGATATTCAAAAAATATTTATATCTGTGATAACCTTTTATATACATCATTTACACGAAAAAGAAAAACACTATTTGAACTTTTAAAAGAACTAAATGAATTGCCAACGACTATTAAAAAATTTGACAATTCATATGTTTACTTTGCTAAAAAAACTATTTTACCTTCAAGTTTGGGTGTTAAAATAAAGCAACAAATTAAAATCCTCCTTGAAAAAGAGAATCTTCATCCGATTGTAAAAATGCTTTATAAAGCTAATTTATTTAAAGTTATTTTGCCATCAGTTAAAATAATTATTAATCAGCCACAATTTGATGGGTATCATACTCATCCCGTTGATATTCATACTATAAAAGCACTTTGGTTTATTAATAATATTTCGGATAATTTCGTATTAAATATCTATAATGATTTGTCAAAAAGTAACAAATCATTGCTTAACTTCTTGATTTTATTTCACGATATTGGCAAAGGAAGAAAAAAAGATCATCATATTGTTAGTCAAGAATTATTTAAAAAATTCGCAAAATCAATAAACTTAAGTGAAGCAAATATCAATATCGCTTCAAGAGTTATTAGATATCACAATATGCTTAGCCATACCGCAACTAATGAGGATATTTATTCTCAAAAAGTTATTTTGAATTTTACAGCTCTACTTCAAACTAGAGAAACACTTGATTTGCTAATTTGTCTTACTTATTGTGATATTAATTCTGTCGGTGCTGGAGTATACAAGAGTAGTACAGCAAATCTATTGCGAGAGCTTTATTTGCAGAGTGTACATAGTTTTGAAAATGAAGGGCTACTCAAAGATAGCAGCAGAAGAATTCAAAAAGAAAATGCAATTAAAAATAACAAAGATTTCCAAAATCTTGAAAAATCGATGCAAAAGAAGATTTTACAAATTGGTTCAAATCAATTATTTTTAGTCCATAAAGCAAGTGATATTATATCTCTTGCCCTTAAAGCTAAAGATGTCAAAACAGCTACATATGAAATAGACAATAGCGAAATGCTGACTATAAAAATTATCAGAGTCAACCCATTGAATCTTGGATTTTTACTTGGTAAACTAAGTTTTCTAGATCTTTCAAGTATGGATATTTTTAAACTTTATGACGATAAAAAATATTTTGAAATAAGATTTGGAAGCAAGGTTGATGAGGCTGATCTTCAATTTATTGAGGAAACAGTAAGTAATTCATTTGATATGAATAGGAAATTTAATCATAAAAAACCAATTATTAAAAAAGAAGATATATTTATCGACTGTGACCATAGAGATGATTTGGCACAAGTTAAGATTGAGACAAAAGATCAGAAGGGACTTTTCGCATATGTTGCACAAGTATTTGATGATTTTAATATTGAAATCGAAAGCGCAAAAATACATTCCATTAGAGGAAAAGTAAACGACCTTTTATTGATAGAAAAGAATGGAAATTTTTGTGTAAATCAAGAAATGATAGTTGAATTGTTAACTTAAAATATTTATTTGATTTCCGAGGTTCATAATTTTTGGGATTGGTTTGATATAATCCCGATCTATAAAAAATATTTTAAATAAAACAAAATTTAGGAGTTATTAATGTTATATACATGCGGACACAAAATACCAGATAGTGATAGTATTATAGGGGCTATATCAATGGCTTATTTACAAAAAGAATTAGGACACGAAACAAAAGCAGTTAGACAAGGCGAAATCAATCCTGAAACTGCTTATATTTTAGAAAAATTCAATCTTCCAACACCAGAGCTTAAAACATCATTCGCTGGATGTGATTTATTTATGGTTGATTACAATAACTACACAGAAGGTCCAGATGATTTAAAAGATGCAAATTTGGTTGGAATCGCTGATCATCATAAACTTGGAGGGCTTATCACATCAGCTCCACTTGAAGTTTGGATTAGACCAGTTGGATGTTCTAATACAGTTGTCAAAGAGATGTTTGACTACTATAATGTAGCTATTCCAAAAGATATAGCTGGAGCTATGATGTGTGCAATTTTGAGTGATACAGTTATTTTCAAATCCCCAACTTGCACAAAAATAGATACAAAAGCTTGTAAAGAGTTAGCCACAATCGCTGGAATTGAAGACTATAAAGCTTTAGGGATGGAGATGTTTAAAGTGAAATCTCAAGTAGAAGGTGTTCCGACACGAGAACTTGTAATGAGAGATTATAAAAACTTTGATATGTATGGTAAGAAAGTAGGAATAGGGCAACTTGAAGTAGTTGATCTGTCTATTTTTGATAGTGTAAAAGATGAGTTATTAGCAGATATTAAAAAGTTAAAAGAGGAAGATGGAAACGATACTGTACTTTTAGTTTTAACAGATATTATTGCGATGGGTTCACAAATTTTAGTAGCAACAAATAGTCCTGAAGTTATTGAAAAAGCATGGGATGTTAAAATTGAAAATGATCAATTTTGGCTAAAAGGTTGTTTGAGTAGAAAAAAACAAGTAGTTCCTTTTTTAGAACCAGCTTATAAATAAGCTTCCAAAAGATAAACAAAATAGTAAGGATTAACTTTGCAAAAGTTCAAAAACATAATATTTCTCAGTATTACAATACTGTTACTTGGTGGATGTGCCACAAAACAAGAAGAAGAATATAATAAGCCAGATATCTATTGGTACAACAAAATGTTAAAAGAAATTTCACTTTATCAACTTGATAATGCTGATGAGACGTTTGTAGCTTTAGAATCAGAACATCGACAATCACCATATCTCTCTTCCGCAACTATGCTCATTGGAATAGCACATATGAACGAAGAAGAATATATTATGGCTAATTATTATTTTGATGAGTATATAAAAAGATTTGAAAAAAATGATAGCGATGGAAGAGTAAGATATTTAAAAATTAAAGCAAAATTTTTAGCTTTTAAACAACAGTATAGAGAACAAAAACTTTTGGATGATGTACTTGATGAGATTAATAAATTTAAAATTGATTTTCCAAATTCCTCTTATATCCATTTGGTGCATGATATAGAAAGTAGAGTTTTAATGGGAAAATCATCACTGAATATTGTGATAGCTGATTTATATAAAAGAATAGACAAACCACAAGCTAGTTTGCTTTATGAAACTCGTGCGAAAGAGACTTGGGAAAATCAGAAAGATATAAAAAAAGTAGCTATTCCTTGGTATAGAGCTATTTTTGAATAAAAATTAATAACAAAAAAATAAAACGGAACAAATATGAATTTAAAAGATTACGACGCATTTCCTGATACTCTTCCTTTGGTTGTTGAGGACAATATGTTCTTGTACCCATTTATGATAGCTCCTATCTTCATAGAAGATGAAATAGGACAAAAAGCTGTTCAGTATGCAATTGATAATAATAAACTTTTGGTAGTTGCTGTGAGTGTTGAAGGGTTTGAAGGAACAGTAGAAAAAGAATTTTATAAAGTAGCAATTGCTGGTAATGTTATGCGAAAAGTTTCTCTTCCTGATGGAAAAATAAAAGTTCTTTTTCAAGGACTTACAAAAGTAGAAATAGAAGAGATAAAAAATGTTGATCCACTGATGGTATTGGTAAATCAACTTCCAAATTATGAATCGAACGAAAAAGAGATTGGTGTTGTTTTAGATATTTTAAAACAAAATGTAGTAACTTTATCAAAACTGAATAGTAAATTTCCAGTTGATTTGATAGCAACTATTGATGATAATAATGATGCAAATCGAATAGCAGACCTTATCTCTTCAGTATTAAAACTGACAAAAAAACAATCATATGAACTTTTAAAAGAGACAAATATTGAAAATAGACTTTATGGTATTATTGAGATTATTAAAGATGAGATAGAGTCACTCAAGCTTAAAAGTGAGATAACCCAAAAAGTAAATAAAAAAATTGAAAAAACAAATAAAGATTACTTTTTAAAAGAGCAGATCAAAGCTATTCAAAAAGAGTTAGGGGATAACAATAAAGATGAAGAGGTTGAAGCTTTCAGAAAACAACTTGAAGATATCAAAGAGTTTATAGGAGCTGAAGGATACAAAGAGGTTAAAAAACAGATTGATAAATTTGCAAGAATGCATAGTGAAAGTGGAGATGCAGCAATTCTTCAAACCTATATTGAACAGATTTTTGAGATACCATTTGGAAAATTAGCTGATGATACAATCTCGGTTGATGATGTGGAGAAACAGTTAAATAGTGATCATTATTCACTTCAAAAAGCAAAAGATAGAATAAGTGAATATTTTGCTGTAAAAGAATATTTAGCCAAAAAAGATATCAAAGAATCTTCTAATAACTCAACAGTTCTTTGTTTTGTAGGGCCTCCTGGAGTTGGAAAAACATCTTTAGCAAACTCTATTGCAACTGCACTAAAAAGACCACTAGCAAGACTTGCCCTTGGTGGACTTGAAGATGTAAATGAGCTTCGAGGGCATAGAAGAACTTATGTAGGAGCGATGCCAGGAAGAATCATTTCAGCATTGGTTACTGCTACGAAGATGAATCCTGTGATTGTTCTTGATGAGATTGATAAACTTGGACAAAATCATAGAGGTGATCCAACGGCTGTGATGCTTGAGATTTTAGATCCAGAACAAAATAGTAAATTTAGAGATCATTATGTCAATTTTGAGATTGATTTGAGCCATTGTATTTTTGTTGCAACGGCAAATAATGTAGGAAAAATCCCAGCACCACTTAGAGATAGAATGGAATTTATAGAGATAAATAGTTACACTCCAAGTGAAAAGTTTCATATTGCTAAAGATTATTTGATACCACAAGAGTTGAAAAAGCATGGATTAAATAAAAAACAAATCAATCTTAATGATTCTACAATTACCCTTATAATTGAGAAATTTACAAGAGAATCTGGAGTTAGAAATCTTAGGCGAGTTTTCAATAAATTATTTAGAAAGACTGTTAGGTTTTTAATTCACGATAAAGATCTTACAAAAGTTACTATTAATAGTAAAAATATTGAGGAGTTTTTGGATAATCCTATATTTGAAATTGATCCAGCAGATAAAAAAAATAGTATCGGAATCGTTAATGGCCTTGCTTGGACAAGCGTTGGTGGGGATGTGCTTAAAATTGAAGCTGTGAAATTTGAAGGTAAGGGAAATATGAGCCTTACTGGAAATATGGGTGATGTGATGAAAGAGAGTGCAAAAATAGCCCATAGTGTTGTCAAAGGTTTGTGTGACAGTGGAAAACTAAAGAATGCAACTTTTAAAGATATTGATATCCATATGCATATCCCTGAAGGGGCAACTCCAAAAGATGGACCAAGCGCTGGAATTGCTATGGCTTTAACAATTGCTTCTATTTTAAGTGAAAGAAAAGTTTATGCGAACTTAGCGATGACAGGAGAGCTTACTTTAACTGGGAAAGTTTTACCTATTGGAGGCTTGAAAGAAAAACTTATAGCTGCAAGTAAAGCGAATATGAAAAGAGCATTGATTCCACTTAAAAATTACAAAAGGGATCTTAAAGAGATACCAAAAGAAGTTTTAGAAAGTATGGAGATTATTCCAGTTACAACTATCGATGAAGTAATGGAGCTTGGTTTATTAAAATAAATAGATAAAAAAGAGAAAAAATGAATACTCATAGAGAGATTTTTACCCTTACAAATAGTATCATCCTTATCACAATTTTGTGTTATTTCCTTCAAGCAAATATACAATATGGTGATATTTTATTTGGACTTAATATTTATTTTTTTACAGACGAACTCTATTATCAAGTTGTATCAACTATATTTGCCCACGGTGGAATTGAACATCTTGCTATGAATATGATAGTACTTTGGCAAATGGGAAATCTTATCGAGGGGTATATCGGAAAAGTACGATTCTTTTTGATTTATATGATTGGTGGAATTTTGACTTCTGTTGGAACTTTGGCTTATATGTATTTTACAGAAGATTTTGTCAATGTTGTAGGAGCAAGTGGCGCGATTAGTGTAATTATGGGATACTATGCCATGAAAGTTCCAACGGAGCGAAAAGGGATATTGGTATGGATACTTCTTATCTCTTTTGCTCCACTTATGTTTGGGATGTCTATAGCTTGGTATAGTCACTTGATAGGATTTGTGGTAGGTTTTGTTTTGGGGTTCATTCTTTAATGTACACACTTATACTGTTACTTATTCTTTTTTTAATAGTTATATTTGGAACACTTTTGTATTTCAAAATCCAAAATCAAAAACAAGTGATGCTAGAGGCTGGAAGATGTCCAAGCTGTGGAAGTGAAACGAAGAGATTTGAAGATGAAAGCTCTGGGGTCTTATTCGAAGTATCTCCTATAGAGTCACGGATTCTCAAAAATCACGGATGTAGTGGAATAGTTGAAATAGAGTATATCTGCAAATCTTGTGGAGTTAAAGAGATTCATAATAGTGTAGGGAATAGTTGTTGTGGTTTGTAAATTCATTGTGGGAAAAGAAGCTTCTTACAATAAATCTTAGTAACCTTTGGCTATAATCACCTAAAATTATGAAAACAAGGGTTGAAAAATATGTTTGAAACAATTATAGGGCTTGAGGTTCATGCTCAATTAAATACAAAAACGAAGTTATGGTGTGGATGTGCTACAAGTTTTGGAGCAACACCAAATACCAATGTTTGTCCAATCTGTTTGGGTCTTCCTGGGGCATTACCTGTATTAAATAAAGAGGCAGTGCATAAAGCAATTGCACTTGGAACAGCAATCAACGCAAGTATAAATCAAAAATCAATTTTCAATAGAAAAAACTATTTTTATCCAGATTTACCTACTGGATATCAAATCTCTCAATTTGAGGTGCCAATCGTTGGGATGGGTGAAATTGTGATAGATTTTCCAGATGGAAGTAGTAAAACTATCGGAGTTACAAGAGCCCATTTAGAAAATGATGCTGGGAAAAATACACACGAAAAAGATTACTCAAAAGTTGATTTAAATCGTGCTGGAACTCCACTTTTAGAAATCGTAAGTGAACCAGATATGAGAAGTGCTGAAGAGGCTGTGTTGTATCTAAAAAAACTTCACTCAATCGTGCGATATATCGATATCAGTGATGCAAATATGCAAGAGGGAAGCTTTAGATGTGATGTCAATGTTTCTATTCGTCCAAAAGGAGATACGAAACTTTATACTAGATGTGAAATCAAAAATATGAACTCTTTTAGATTTATTGAACGAGCTATCAAATATGAAGTAAATCGACAAATTGAAGCTTGGGAAGATGGAGTGTATGAAAAAGAGGTTGTTCAAGAGACAAGACTTTTTGATGTAGCAACTGGAGAAACTAGAAGTATGAGAGGGAAAGAGGATGCAGCTGATTATAGATATTTTCCAGATCCAGACCTTTTACCAGTTATCGTAACTGATGAGATGATTGCTGAGTTTAGTGTGATTCCAGAACTACCAGATGCTAAAAAAGAGAGACTTGTAAAAGAGTTTGGAATACCTGCATATGATGCTGGGGTTATTTGTAGCACAAAAGAGATGGCAGCTTATTTTGAAGAGATGCTCTCTGTTGGAATCAGTGGAAAAGCTGCTACAACTTGGCTTACAGTTGAACTTCAAGGGAGATTTAGTGAGGGGATGAATGTTGCAACTTCACCTGTAAGTGCTAAGACTTTAGGGACTATCGTAAAAAGAATCGAAGATGGAACTATCAGTGGAAAAGCTGCAAAAGAGGTACTTGATTATTTGATGGAAAATAATGCTGAAGTAGATGCAGTTATCGAAAAACTTGGGTTGAAACAAGTAAGTGATGATGGTGCAATTTTGGCTATGATAGATGAAATTTTGGCTGCAAATATGGATAAAGTTGAAGAATACAGAGGTGGAAAAGAAAAAATGTTCGCATTTTTCGTAGGGCAAACGATGAAAGCTTCTAAAGGTGCAGCAAATCCACAAAAAATAAATGAACTACTAAAAGCAAGGTTAGCATAATGTTAAAAATAGGGATAGTTGGTGTTGGAACTGTAGGGCAAAGTGTATGTCAAATTTTGCAAGCAAATAAAGATATTATAACAGCTCGTGCTGGGGTTGAACTTGTTCCTACTATTGGGGTTGTAAGTGATATAAGCAAAAAAAGAGATGTTTCTATTAAATTGACTACAAATGTTGATGAGGTACTTGATGACCCTACAATTGACATAGTTGTAGAGCTTATGGGTGGAGTTGATAAGGCTTATGAAGTTGTCAAAAAAGCTCTTAAAAATGGAAAATCGGTCGTAACTGCAAACAAA
Organism: Desulfosporosinus sp.; assembly: GCA_020719775.1. GTDB lineage: Bacteria > Campylobacterota > Campylobacteria > Campylobacterales > Arcobacteraceae > CAIJNA01. Next base: position 15,927 of record DYPS01000043.1, read on the forward strand.
GCACTTCTTGCATACCATAGATATGAACTTCAAGAATTAGCAGGGGAAAATGCTTTTGAATTTGAAGCGAGTGTTGCTGGTGGTATTCCTATTATTAGTGCTTTAAGGGATGGTTTAAGTGCAAACCATATCATCTCAATTTGGGGTATTTTAAATGGAACTTGTAACTATATGCTCACAAAAATGATAAAAGAGGGTGTGGCTTACGAAGATGTTTTAAAAGAGGCTCAAGAGCTTGGATATGCAGAAGCTGATCCAACTTTTGATGTGGGTGGGTATGATGCTGCACATAAACTTCTCATATTAGCAAGTATCGCTTATGGGATAGATGTGAAGCCTGAAGATATTTTAATCGAAGGGATTCAAAATATATCAACTGAAGATATCTATTTTGCTAAAGAATTTGGATTTTCAATCAAACTACTTACAATCGCTCAAATCAATAAAAACAATGAAGTGGAACTAAGAGTTCATCCTGCACTTATTAGTACTATTGATATGATTGCAAAAGTGGATGGTGTGATGAATGGGATTAGTGTTCTTGGGGACAAAGTAGGGGAAACTCTCTATATTGGACCTGGCGCTGGTGGTGATGCAACTGCAAGTGCAGTTATAGCAAACTTAATCGATATCGCTAGAAAAGGGAAAGGTTCACCTATGCTTGGGTTTAAAACACCATTAGAGGGTGGTTTAAAACTAGCCCAAAAAGGGGATATTGAGACACGATACTATTTAAGGCTTCAAGTGGAAGATAAGAGTGGAGTATTAGCAAAAGTTGCTACAATCTTGGGAAATAAAAATATCTCTATCAAAAATATGGTTCAAAAACCAATTGATGAAACTTGTGCAAACTTACTTCTTTCAACTCATCTATGCAATGAAAAAGATATTAAAGAAGCGCTTTTGATGCTTCAGAAAGAAAATCTTGTATTATCAGAACCTGCAATGATAAGAATCGAAGAATAAACTTCTATACGAAATATCGTATAGAAGCAAATCCATAGACACCTGTTTTTTCCAATGCTTCTATCTGCTCATTTGAAATAATTCCACCAAGAGCGATAATATCTATCGGATATTTTACTACTACTTTTTGTAACTCATCTAAACCTTTTGGTTCCCCTTTGTTAGGTGTTGGAAAAATTGGTGAGTAGGTTATAAAATCCACTTTTTGTTTAATCGCATTTTCTATATCTTTTTCATTATGACAACTTATCATTACTTCTAAACCACTATTTTTTACAAATTGTATCTTATCAAATTGAGTTGAAGTGAGATGAACACCTTTTGCTTGATATTTGATAGCAAGTTCAATATAGCTATTGATAAAGATATTTTCTATTTTTTCTTGATGACAAACACGCATAAAAGTTTTTATAAGTTTTTCGCTATTTTTTGATTGTTTATCTCTAAAACAAATAAGATCTGGAGCTTTATTTTTGAGAATTTTAGTAAGGATATTTTCAAAGGTTTGTATATCATTTGAGTAATATTTTGGGTCAGTTATTAAATATGATTTCATAAAATTATTTTACCTAGAGTTATCCAAAATTAGCCATAAAAAAAGGGCTTCTTTTTATAGAAGCCCTTTTGATTTCATGTAAAATTTTAATTAGTGACTATCTTCTTCATGCATCATCACTGAACCAGAGATGTAAACATAAGTTAAGATCATAAAAATAAATGCTTGTAAAATTCCAAATGCAAATAAGAAGAAAAATCCAGGTAATGGAGCAATCCAAGGTACAAGCATTAAAAGAACCATCAAGAACATATCATCCCCTTTGATTGATCCGAAAAGTCGGAAAGCAAGAGATACTATTCTTGAAAAGTGTGAAATAACTTCGATTGGAAACATCAAAGGAGCAAGTGCAGGAACAGGTCCCATCATGTGCCCCAAATATTTTTTAGCACCATTTTCTTTAAATCCAAGATAGTTATAATACACAAATACCATAAGAGCTAAAGACAAAGTAAAGTTAATATTACCTGTAACAGATTCAAAACCAGGGATAATACCCATCATATTTGCAACAAATATAATAAGACCAAGAGTCGCTATTAGTGGCATAAAAGTTTTAGCATTTTTTTCACCCATAGAATCACTACCAATTGCCACAACACCTTGTAGATAAGCTTCCATAATATTTTGTGTACCTGTTGGTATAAGCTGAATGTTTTTCGTTGCTGCTCTAGCTAATAATAAAACTATCACAACAGTTAATGCAAGATGCGATAATATCATCCAAACTTGATCATGCCCAAATGTTCCTAGAAAAGTAAACAATCTTTCTTCCATAATTATCCTTTTTTATTTAATAATTTGCTATTATAATGAAAATTTCATAAAAATATTATTATTTTAGCTTCAGTTTTTTTAAAAAATCTATATCTCTTTAAATCTATACCCATTATCTTTTAGTTTTGATTTAATTATCTCTTTATGTTCTAACCCTTTTATTTCAAGACCAATAGTGATATTAGCTTCTCCAAAATCAAGTTGAACAGAGTTTCTATCATAATCAATCATAACAATATTTGCATAGACTTCTTTAAATATTTCAGTTAATCTCATAAGACTTCCTGGTTTGTCCACTAGAGTGATTGTCAGATTCATCTTTCTATTTGATTTTAGAAGTCCTTTTTCTATAATAACAGAAAGCATTGTAACATCTATATTTCCACCACTCAATGGTAATACAATTGTTTTGTTTTTAATATCAAGTTTATGATGCATAATAGCAGCAAGTCCAACTGCACCAGCACCTTCAACTACAATTTTTTGTTTTTCCAGTAAAAATAAAATAGCACTTGCTATCTCCTGATCTTCAACTTCTACAATTTCGTCAACAAGTTCCAGAACATATTCAAGCATTTTTGGAGTGACATCTCGTACAGCTATTCCATCAGCTATAGTTTTAACCGATAGATTATCAATTGGAGCTTTTGCTTTGTATGATGTGTTCATAGCAGAAGCACCACTTGCAACAACTCCTATTATTTTAATAGATGGTTTTAGTTGTTTGGCTGCACTAGCAATTCCACTGATAAGTCCTCCTCCTCCAATAGGGATAATAATCATATCAATTTCTTCTAACTTTTCAAAAATTTCTAAAAATATTGTTCCTTGACCAGCAATAACAGCATCATCTGCAAATGGATGAATAAAAGTTTTGTTATGTTCTTTTGCATATCCAGTAGCAAATAAATAGGCTTCATCATAATTGCTTCCATGTAAAATAACTTCAGCTCCATACGCTTTCACTCCACTTATTTTTGTTAATGGAGTAGCTTCAGGCATCACAATAGTTGCATCAATATTGTAGTGTTTTGCACTAAAAGCCATCCCTTGGGCATGGTTTCCTGCACTTGCTGCTACTACTCCTGCTTTTTTTTCTAGCTCACTTAGAAGTGAAATTTTATTAAATGCGCCTCTTATTTTAAAGCTTCCTGTTAGCTGCAAGTTCTCTTTTTTTAAATAAATATTTGCATCTAATTCTTTACTTAATATTGGTGCATAAGCCAACGGAGTGTTATAAACAACACCCTCCAATCTACTTTTTGCTTCTCTTATATCTTTTAATGTTATCATTCTTAAATTGTATCAAATACCAAATTAAACTAAAGGGTACCTCCAAAAATGAATTTTACTTTTGTCACTTTATTTCCAAATTTAATTGAATTTTATTTTCGTGATTCTATTTTAAAAAAAGCATTAACTGAAAAAATTATATCGATTGATTTTTATAATCCTAGAGATTTTTCCAAAGATAGACATAGTAAAGTTGATGATACTTTATGTGGTGGTGGTGCTGGTCAATTGATGTTTCCTCAACCTCTTTTTGATACTCTTGATGCTATTAAAGAGAAATATGAGGATGCTTATATTATTTTTCCATTGGCATCTGCAAAACCTTTCAATCAAAGTGATGCGATAAGATTGTCAACAAAAAAAAATATCGTTTTGGTAAGTGGAAGATACGAGGGGATTGATGAGCGAGTCATCGAAACTTATGCAAATGAAGTTTTTAGTATTGGAGATTATATATTAACTGGCGGAGAATTACCATCATTGGTAATCTCTGATGCAATTAGCAGAAATATTGATGGTGTTTTGGGGAATAAAGAATCTCTTAGTGATGAAAGTTATAATCAGCTAGCAACAAATAAAAAGAATCTTCTTGAAGCGCCATCTTTTACAAAACCTATAAATTTTAGAAATTTAACAGTTCCTTCAGAATTATTAAAGGGTAATCACGATAAAATCCGAGGCTTAAAAAATAAGATGTCTTTGTGCAAAACTAAGTACTATAGACCATAAAATGGGGCACTGCCACTTACCATGGTACCCCCGAAAATAAAGGGAAACAATGAAAAACAAATATATAGCAGCTTTTGAAGCAGCTCAGATGACAGGTAAAGTAATACCACAGTTTAAAGCTGGAGATACTTTAAAGCTTGGTGTTGAAATTACAGAGGGTACAAAATCAAGAATCCAGTTTTTTGAAGGAATTGTAATTGCACTTAGAGGTGAAGGTGTATCTAATACATTTACTATTAGAAAAATTGGTGCTAACAGTGTTGGTGTTGAGAGAATTTTCCCATTATATTCAGATAGCTTAAAAACTATTGAAGTATTAAGAAGAGGAAGAGTAAGAAGAGCTAAACTTCACTTCTTAAGAGCATTAAAAGGTAAAGCAGCAAAAATTAAAGAATTAAGAAAATAATTATTTTGATTTTTCTAAAAAAGGCAAGTAGAAAATACTTGCCTTTTTTTATTTCTAAAATAGACTAAAACATGGTAATTACAAATTCTTCAACCGACAAAATAACCCTTTTCAATCGAAATATTTATATCAAACGAGATGATCTGCTCCATAAAGATTTTAGCGGGAATAAAGCTCGAAAATTTCATTATTTTTTAGAAAATAGTTTTCCTAGTATAGACACAATTGTAAGTTTTGGCTCAAACCAATCAAATGCAATGTATAGCTTATCAGTTTTGGCAAAACTCAAAAATTGGAACTTCAAATATTTCATCAATCATCTCCCATCTTTTTTGAAAGAGCATCCAAGTGGAAACTATAAATATGCTTTATTAAATGGGATGGAACTCTTTGTCGATGAAAATTTCAAAATGACTAAATATGAACAAAAATCAAATGAACTTTTTATAGAAGAGGGGGGTGCTATAAAGGAAGCTTCTTTTGGAATAGAAAAATTAGCAAATGAGATAAAAGGGTGGAAAGAAAAAAATAATATCCAAAACCTTAAAATATTCCTCCCAAGTGGGACAGGAACAACAGCTTTATTTTTACAAGCTTTTTTAGAAGATGAAGTTTTTACAACCCCTTGTGTGGGGGATAGTGAATATTTAAAGTATCAATTTTCACTTTTAGAAAAAGATGAATCTCTCTATCCAAAGATTTTAAATCCTAAAAAAAAGTATCATTTTGGAAAATTGTATAATGAACATTTTACCCTTTGGAATGAGATAGAAAATAGTACAAATATAGAGTTTGATTTGCTTTATGATCCAATTGGCTTTGATACACTTAGGGAACATCTTGAAAGATTCGATGGTTGTGAGATTTTATATATCCATCAAGGTGGAATTTTGGGCAACGAAACAATGAAGGAAAGATATCTTAGAAAAAAAGGTATATCGAAAGAATAAAAGATTTTTATCCAATTTGGGATATGAGATAAACTACATATCCCATAAAAGCTATTTTTTCTTAGCTTTTAAATTAAATGAATTATACATAAATTGAGCCATTTCAAATGAGCTGATTGCATAACCTTTTTTCTCAATAGATTTAAGATTGTGTTCCATTTTATCATGATCTCCTGAACCACCACCATTTATTGACATATTACCTTGCAGATCCATGATCGCTATTTGCAAATCACCAATTGATTTATTATTAACAGCAGGTCCTTTTTTTGCAGGATTTCCTTCACCATGAGTTCCATGGCATTTTACACATTGTGCCTCATAAATTTTTGCTTGATTTGACTCAATAGCAAACCCGTTTGTAGCAACCAACGCAGCAAGCGCACATATTTTTATAAAACTCGAATTTCTCATTTTGTTTCCTTTGTATAGATTTTTCATTTTTAAAAACTTTGAGATGGAATTGTGACTACAATAGCACCTCTAAAATCACCTCGTTGATAATTTATTGCTTTATCATTTGGATAATTTTTTTGCAACAAATTAGCAATCTCTGGCGAAACTCTCTCTTTTGAACCATGACAAGCGACACAAGTTTTCTCATCCAGCATAATTGGAGCAAAATATTTATAATTGTCCTCTTGAGTCATTTGAATAACATTTTTCGGCATAAATGTACCAGCTTGTGCTAAAAGTTCAAAAGCTTGAAGAATTTTCAATTCCTCTTGCGTTTCGGGTTTATTTTTTGGATTCCTTTCTTTTTGGGTTATTCTTTTTAGTTTTATTCCTCCTTGGAGTGATTGATTAAAATTTGTTAATAACAAATCTGTTTTTTCAATACAAACTTTTGTCATAAGCAAAGTATCATATTTATAACTTTTAATCTCAGCTTTGAAAATTTGTTTGAAATTTTGGATAGTTTCTTCACCAATTTTGTCAGCTTCATGTAAACTCAAAGGCTCAGCAAACGTCAAAACACCAAAAAGTCCAAGAGCTAAAGTTATTTTTTTCATTATGCCACCTTCAATTCTAGTTCATTCAAATCAATAATTTTATCAATTATGTAATAGATAAAAACACAAACTCTAACCCACCAAGAGATATCACCATCTCCTCCCGTCGATAATTCTTTAATGTGATTTCACCTCATCAAGTTCAAACACTTTTGTTCCAATATAATACAATGCCAAACAAATTCCAAGTCCCCCAA
>DYPS01000044.1 GCA_020719775.1 Desulfosporosinus sp.
CAACCCCAACCCCAACCCCAACCCCAACCCCAACCCCAACCCCTCTAAATAATATCAAAAACTAAGACATATCAATCATCCAATAACAACCCCTTCAATAATTTAGCATTCACATGAATTTTCTATTTCTTTTACTCCCCATCGTTATTGTATTTGCTGCTAATTTCAGATGCATCAAATATAAATGGAGGACGAGATAGAGGCATCTGCTGGATTTGCGAAACCTATTTACTTTATGATAACTATTCCTAATCCACCTTCACTTTGGATACTTTAGAATAATCTTGATTTTTATTTGCAGAATTATCACGCTTTACCTTGTTCATATAACCATAGCCATTTTTCTATTAGCCGGTCGGTTTCTTCTAAAATCTAGATACATTTTGAGCCAAGCGAAGCACCTGATTGCAAAGATCATCTGAATTACTAAAAGGATTAATAAATGATTGACTTTCTTCTGTTTCCTACCTGATGGTATTATCGCGATTATTAATTTATTTTCTAAGCAGAATGTTGTCTAGATTTTGAATTGAATCCTGCAGATCATCTTAGTTTTGAACATACTTGTATTGTTTGTTTGATTATTCGCCTGTTATTTAACTTGAGCGTTTGTAGTCTGTTTTTATTTAAAATTTGCCATATACTTGTTTGATTGTATCTTTGTGGTTTTTGTGAATCTGTCTTAATTACGATTGGATTTTGTATTCCTACTAGTTCAAATTCATCAAATCTTGCTTAATAAATGATTCAATGTCAAACTGCATATCGTGAGTAGCAATCGAATTATTATTCTCCTTCGCAACTGGAAGCGGTGGAAGATTACCAAATACCTTCTTAACGCCCTAAGGCCGTGGAAGCTGTTTCATCAAAGGCTACTATTTCTTTTATATTGATTTTTATCTACTAGTTGTACGAATTCTTGTGATATTCTTTTAACTATTAAATCCAGTCGTTGTTTTTGGACCTTCCTGTTGGGGAATAGCAGAATTTTACTTTTTGAAATTTTGGAATGAACCACTTGTTTTTCTTTCTACTATTTTGTTTACTCCATTTATTTATGAGGATTTTTATTTGGAAGATTGCCGGGGCTGAGTTTTATTCACATTTGGATTTGAAGCAGCATCCTTTGGTATTTATTTTGAATTTGGTTTTCTTTACTTGGAAGAATTTTTTTATTTTTAAACTTCCTTAATTGTATGCAAATCAGTTTTCTTTTTGAATCCTGTTGGATTGGTCTTTTTAGCGTTTTTCATTTATTAATTTAACTATTGAAGTGCTTTAGTATTTTTTTTCTTGGAAGAACAATTAGAAAACAAATCTTCTGCCTATTTATCTTCTTCAATGGCCCAATGAAAGATCTTGGCCTCCTTTTTATTCTTAAGCTCATTAAACATTTCTACCTCATTAACTTCCTTTATTTTGGGTGTTTATTTATTAACTGGCTTTGAAGCTGCTACTTTTTATTTTTAAAGTTGCTGACTATTTGGTTTCTGAGTGACAACAACAGACTCATAGCCAATTAAATTTTTAAGCATGTTTAATTCTTAGTCTTTGGTTTTTTATTTGATAATATTGTTGATTTGGCACTAACGTCGAATAGTTCCAATATCTAAGTCTAAACTATCCAACAGTTTAGAACTTAATAGTTACTACTTTGTGTCTATCTACATCTGCCACTCTCTCTCAAACTATTCAGCAATAGTTTTACGCTTTTAAGATTATACTTTGCCTTTTTCGCTATTTTTTTCCTTGGCATCACTTGAGTTGAACTAAGAGACCACTGTCTTTTTAACCTTCACATCTAAGTCTAGTGCCTCCAGCTGCTGATCTTCCTCTGCATTTTAATTCTTGTCTGCACTTTTTTTCTTCCACTTACTCATGGGTTTAATTTCAGGATCTTGCTCTTTTTTTTTGATTTTCATTTCCTCATATTTATCATGCATATTACTTCTCAAATACTTTATATAGGCATCCTTTTTTTTTTGCTTATGTTTAACCAAGGCTTATTTCTATGTTTTTATCCGATTCTATTATTGTTCCTGCTGTTTCTTTTCCTTTTCTTTACGGCGCTTAGCAGCCTCAATGATCATTTGCTTTCGCCTCTCCTCGTTTTCCAGAAATTAAGCAGAGAGCGGTTCGCTGGATTTATTCCACTTGCTCATTTGAATAACAATACTAAAACTATATTAAGAATATTCAAAACTACGATTTTATGAAAAATAATGAAGATCTTCACCAAAATGTATTGAATTTTTAATTATCTACGATTTCAATTGAGTTTATGGTCAACAATTGAGTCTATTTGTTTCTTATATTAAATATTAACCGATGGAAATCACTAACCGTTCAGGAATACAATGTCTATAGCATCCACGCGAATAAATAACCAATTTTTGTGTTCAATTCGATTGCTTAAAACCACTCTGCCCAGACTGCGTATAAACCCATACCAAAGTGCATCAAAAGCAATAGATTTAATCATGGAAACGCTGCATAAACAAATCAGCCCAACTAACCAAAAACACTCTAGACGAATTGAAATCAATCTACTAAATGCAACGACTATCAAAGGGAATAAAAACGGCATAAACTATCGAATCTGAAAGTAAGAAATGTACTAATCAGATGTTAGAAGACTTGGCAATGTTAGATAAAAATATCATCGGCTTGTTGATTAGATGTTCAATGCGCATTAAAATGCACTTAGATTGCAAATACGAAATTTGTATAAGATTGATCAACCTGATACATCCAAACTTAAACTGGCCATTTAAGAAATGGAAAAAGTATTGATGAAATTGGCACATTCTAACACTGTCATTCCTGCACTTAAGAAATGTCTACTTTTGGATCATAAAGCACTTGTTTAATATTTCGGGTATATGAAAAATAATGCTCCTAAAGCACCAACTGAACTGTTTTTTAATTAAAACATGTCTTCTTTTGCTAACTTTAGACTGGCACTTTAAAAATGTATTAATCTGGAGCATATTAATCCTGAACCAGCTCAAAAATATTCAAGTCCCGGCAAAGAACGAAGATATTCAAATCATATCAGTGTTGGAGGCAATGATCCATTTGAACCCTTAAAAATAACAAGCAATGATTATTTCAAAAGCGATTGCAAAAACAAATATCTTCATTTCTTTATCCCCTGCTCCAACGATCTAAAAGTGCTTCATATTGAATAATCCAAGGGCTAATGGAAATTAATAAATTTCAAAAGCAAAAATGAACTACCCTGCTATTTCAAAAGCATCATCACACCAACAGGAGATATCTATCTCACAGGCGGATCATAGTGTAACTTATCATTGATTTAGAATAACGCAGATGCCGCTAGATATTTAAATATAATTTTGAAAAGAACAATCTTTAATTAGTTAGCAATATGAAGACTGAAAGATCATCACATTCTATTTGCTACTTAGACAATAAGATATATATCATTGGAGGGTTTACCGAAGCAGAAGGTGATGTTACTCGGTAGTGTTAAGTTTTTAATTTATAAACTATGGGATGCAATTCAATAGCTCCTCTCAATACTCCTTCGGCTAATTCATGTGCCACTTCCTTCAATAATTAGTTCATTTTCAAAATTGGAGGCATTTTTAATAAACTTTAAGGAAACAGTCTTATTTAAGTCTATTCTATCAAAAACAACAGATGGATCAATGCCAATATCTAAGTTCCCAAAAATATTCCACAACTGTAGCTGCTTAGTTTTTCAGCAGCCGTGCAAATAAATTAAACAGATATTTTAGTATTCGGAGGCTACGACAATAGCGAAATATAAAAACCTCAAAGAATTTGTTACGCCCTCTCAGGTATAAATATTCATCTATTTAGTCTCAATAAGCAATACATCAGTAAATGTATCAGTTAAAAATTACAATACAACTCCACTTCCTTTCGCTGAAGCCTTCTGGAACAATAATCCAATTATACAGGGAAAGCAAATATATGCTCTACAAAATATTACGGATCAACAAGATTAGCTTACTGCATTGGCTGATTAAAGAAGAGTCATTGTTTTTAATGGGGAACGATGGCTATGATTATTTTTATCATAATTGGCAAATGTATTGCAGTTTAATAACAGTTTATGTCTATCAGATTCAATAATTAAAATGTTGTTGATAAGTAGTGTGTGAATATGATCAAATATCTCTGTCGACGAACGAATCATCATCGACATAGGTCTTTGGTGCTTTTTTAAAGTTATACAATTTTTTGTTTAGATTTTTTTGAATAATGTAATGTTTATACATGACTCCTCCAAACAGTACCAATAAAATGACCATCAATACTCCCCAGAAGGCTACAAGTATTTAATGACTCTGATAATTATCGCCATCTTAATTGTCTGCAGGCATTTGTAATGATAAATGATGATATTATAATAATAATAAATAAGTATTGATAGTAGTGAAAAAGTTAATCAATCTGAGAGAGCTTTGTCTATTTTGCTGTAGAATTGAGCCGAGAAAGTCATGAATATTAAAGGATGACCCTGTGTTAGTTTAAGATCAGCCATAATTTATATATTTTTACTAGGTTTAGTATACATCTGCAGCGTGAATTTAATCTACTGCTTACTAAAACGCATCTAGTCCTGATATCCATAAATTTTATCATCCATCAAACAACTACTCTTCTTTCGAAAAGATTTAGCAGGAGGATAATAAGTACAAAGCAAACAGTATTGGTTATCTATATTACAATTCAACTACTTTTTACTATGAAACCGATCTACATCTATTGGAACACTTACAAAATCACCTCTATCACTATACGAGCAGATTTTGTAAATATTTTGCCATATACGTATTCACACTCAGGCTCGAATTTCTTACGCTATATTTTGTTTTATATTGATTCGAAAAGACAGTTTGTTACTATTACCTTATTTTAAACCATCTTCTGCTGCTACTTCAAATAATTATTTCGCTCTTTTTAATCCTTCAGTAATTCGTAGGCTGTCACAAAAGAATCATCCATTCTTTTCTTTATTACTTTGCGAATTCGTTATTAATCCCCAACATTGTTCAAACTCTCCATTTTATACTATCTCACTTTGCCTAGAATTTAATGATCCAGCTAAAACTCACCCTCCTTCAATATAGTGCAAAAAGTTGATAATTTGGCATAAATTGGAATATCCTTTCTCAACCACGGATGTATTTTTATTTCATGAACACGCATCCTTCGACAAGGATTAACTTGCAAAATACGAGTGATTAAATCTCTGGCCATTGGACTCACGAATTCAGGAATTGTATATTCACCCTCTATTTTAAATGTTAAATACTTTATATTTTTTTGTACAAAATTGAAACGATTTCCTAGTCGAAAGGTAGAGATCCACATATCATCGTATATAGGATAACCCCAATACTCCATACATCAACTGAAGTTCCCTCGTACTTTCGGCAGCCTATAATTTCAGGAGCAGCGTAGTTCAGACTTCCACAATTAGTCTTCAACAATTTCCCATCTTTCATCAAATTACTCAATCCAAAGTCAGCAATCTTAACCACTTTATTTGCATCAAGCAAGATATTTTATGGCTTTAAATCCCGATGAGCAACCAAGTTCAAATGAGCAAATTAGATCCCCACCAATATCTGACGAAAGAAATACTTCACCTCTTACTCTGTAAAGTCATGCTTATCGATATATTCATATAACTCACCTCCCTATGCCATCTACATTATCACATAGATATCCTCAGTTGTATCCAACACTTCGTAGAGCTTGATAATGTTTGGATGATTTATAAATTTCAGTATTTTAATCTCACGCTTCACCTACATGATTTATGAATTACTTTAGATATCATGTTTTTGTTTTTCATTCTCGATTTGTTTATAATCTTCACAGCCACACGAAGTCCTGTCAGCTCATGTCTAGCCTCTGCGTGGTTGTATGCGTACCCAACACTTTGGCGAATCCACCTCTACCAATTGTACGACCTAGCACATAATGTCCAATGTGGACATCATCGGAGTTGGCATCCATTATTATTAATCAATAGCAGTAACAAAGTAAAAAAATATATAAAAATACCTCAAAACTCCTTCATGCATGTAAAACTTTCAGGTTCGCCAACACTTTGAATAATCTTGTAGCGATATTTAATGTGTTTGTGGAAATTAAATACCCGCGAGTTGAAGATATAACTTAGACTATGCTTTCGAAGATATTCAATCGAAAGAATTCGAAATGCCTTCGCGTACGGGTTTTAACCTTACACCCATATAGCACGCAACTGGAAAATCGTGTTGAGATTGTGACGAAGTTCGTTAAGATATTCGAAAAAATCTTAAAAATCGATTTTTAGGTGTTTCAGCACTTTCATTGTGAAAGAATCTTGTTTTCTAATAAAATTAACAATTGCTTTTCCATAGTTTTTTGGAATATTTTTTGATTCACTAACTTTTGAAGACCCTGCTTATCTATCATAATCATCATCTGGCTAATATTATGACTCTTATTCAGATAAGCACTTTCTCCTTCTCTCAATCCTTACTTTACTTATCTTACTCTCCTCCTATGGCTGATTTTAAGTTCTATCAAAATTGAACTAGGAGGCATTATTTCGAGAAGCAGTTGAATTATCTTCACTATCTTTCTTACCATTATCTGAAGGAGGGCCACAATGAGGTTGCTCAATAAGTGTTTGAGAGATGAGTTGATTGTTCCTTAACAGCTACTGATTGAGATAGTTTGAGACCGATAGAAATTCAGAACAATAATGATTAAAGTAATAAATATAGAGGGAGTGAGGAAGGTGGTCTGTGAGATGTGGTAATGGGTTGGTGGTTGTGAGTATTGATAGATTCTCAGAGGGTGGCTGTGTTATCCCTCTTGTAGTAGAATTTTAGTAGAATCGCATTATAATGCTCCAATTTATTATTAATCACCTCTCACACTCCCACTAAAATTCCAGAGATCCTTTCTTACTCTCATTTTCGCATACAATTTTTGATACTATAGTCTGTGTTTATTCATATTTTGACTGAATGACGCCTCAGCTTGTACTATGTTGCGATGAGGGAATAGTAGCTTTAGGATGGCAAATAAAATTCTTCTTATTTTTTGATAAAAAATGCCCTGATAAAGGCTGAAGTAGGTTAGCAGATAAAAACGGCTCTTCCATTTAGTTTTCATCTTAAATGCTAAATGAACCTAAAAAATATGGGAAAACAAAATATGGAAATATGTAAATAATTAAAACTGTTATGAAGCCTAATTCACAAGTCAAATTAGAAATATCGATGAAAAACTATTAAATAATCAAAATTAGAGAAAATCTAAAGTTTTGATATTTACATGCAAAAAGAATGATGATTCATTGAACTTTAAAAGGATAAATATTTTTGGGTTAAAGAAGTGCATCATAACTCTAAATAAAATTTGAGATGTTTTAGTTTTTTATTGATTTACAATTATCAATTTAAAAAACACAAAATAAAATGATTTAATTAGTTTAGTTTAAATAATTAAGAAAAAACTCAAAATTTAATACAAACAAAAGATTAGATATTTTTTTATAGATTTTCAACTTTTATTATCTATCCTGCATGAAGCAAAAACATCTAATTAATCGAAAAACAATTTTTATGCTTATAAAAAACAGTACGGTCTATAACCGTATCTTTATATAGACTTGACTGAAATGCAGAATATGACCAAAAATTAATCATTCATTTTTTACAAAATTTCTAATTGAACCAACCAAAAACTGCCTCTCCAAGAGTTTTCACTCCACCACAACTATGATGCTTTGGACTCCAAGGCTACAAACACCTAAAACAAAATTAATACTTGCATTTCTAACATTTCATATGCAAACAACCTCCATCTTGCTAAATTCCCTCTCCACAATGCGGACATCGTCTAAGTAAATCCAATCTTACTTGATACCTTCAGGTAAGTAAACATTGCCTCCACATTATCCTCGATGTTATTTCTCGAAACAGCATTAACAAAATATAGTCAGACAAATGTTGCAAGTGCCGTTCTTTACAAAACCCGAGCAATCAGGCATTGTACATCTTTTATAAGACTTGAGTCTTTAGTTCCGATAAGAATCAATAAGTTGATTTTTTAATCCAACAGGCAGTATGTTAAGCACCTAATTATTATCAAACATAAAACTTCCAGAACAATTTTGCTTCATACAAGTTGGCACACTATTTTGAGATAGGCAATTCTTACAATATTCGATTATGCAATCAAGACATATATCGAAATGCTTGCAGGTGAAAACAGATGTTGTAGAGTACATCATTTTTGATTACAAACAAATCGAACAAACATTTTATTTGGAATCTGTTGTTAACTCCCGATTCGCTGGATATTGAAACTATCGTAATTCTTACGATAACTGCTCCTCCTCAACTTTTTAGTACTCATTGGAATTTTACATATTTAAAGATAAACTTATATTATTAACCTATCTGCAATAACTTAACATTATCTGGTAATCTTAGTTGGTATTTATTTCTTTTAATGGATAAAATTGACCCTAGGTGATAGGCGTTGGGTTATTAATTTCTGTAAGAGTTATAATCAGTCTCACGTTGTTTGCTCAGATGGTCAAGCGATTCTTTATTGCTCATAGAGAGGAGAAACAGTATATAGTCAACCTCAGTGATGTTGCCCAAATTGTCAAAAGACTCAAGAAAGATAGACCCACTATACCGACATATCTACAAATCAACAGAAGCAACAGTATCGGATCCAAATCAGAAGGAGATAGTGATACTAATGACCCCGATCATCCCCAATAACCCTGATGCATCATCCCAAACCAAACGAGTGGAAATTGATATAGGTTCACTATTATTAATAAAATGCAAAATGGATAAAGAAAGAAAGTTTTTTATGAGATTGGCTATCTGATAGGATGGTTATATGAAAAAGGAAGTGGTATCGGTACACTGCGGATCTGTTTGGTTTTAATTGCAGTTAGAAAATAAAAATGCAGTTGAAAATTTAAATCAATTAACCTTATAACAATTCAAATACTTTTACAATAGTTCGCCCGTTATGCAAGATGTTATATTTGAGTAATAACAGGTTTCAACACTAATTATATTTTAATCAATTTACATTCAACAAAACAAATTTGACTTTTTTAAATTTGCTATCTTTTGATGGGCTTATTTGATCAGCCGAGAATATGTCATAAATAAGGATATTCTTTTGCTATCTTATTTTGCTCTTCTCATTTTTGATTGAATCATGAATAATTCGCTGCTAAAATGAATAATTTTAATATAATGCGAGAAAATTATAATTCACTCAAAACTCTCAATCGTAGCCCACTCAAAAGAAATCCTTCTCCCAACCAAATCAAAAATGTCTTCCTTTCAACACCCTCACAGCCCCGCAACATTATTGTTATCTAGAGGCAACTAACCCTCACCAAATAAAATTTGATGCAAGCTGTAGAGATCCATGGGTGGAGATCCAAAACTTCTCTTCCTATCCTAAGTACTGCCTTTTGTGAGGTCTTAAGCTTATCATCATCCAAAGAAGAAAAACTGTCATTTCCCTGCGTGACTTCATGCACAAAAAATGTCAATAAATCAGTATAAGATCCTCTAATGATCCTGAAAATAGGAGCATTTCTCTAAGAACATCCAGAAGTATCCACCTACTAGCTGAGAGTTAAAACGGAAGACATCAGGTGGCAACTTTCAGATATTAGTCAACTCCCAATGGGCCAAACTATTCATCTGATAAAGGAAATGCTGATCGGGTTCGAAGTGCTGATTGACATTTTTGGTAGATTCGAACCAAATTAACGTATGGTAGCAGTTAATGGTAATTCTCAGTGGAAAGTTTGGATAAACTAAGACTATACAATCAATAGTGCACAGTAAAATCAAATATCATAAAAATAATTTATTTATAAACTCATAGTATTGGGAGAAACTCATAGTTGCGTTTCAATGCAATCTAAACAGTTTTTCAATATTTTGAAAGAATTCACATACTCTGATGAGTGCAGCTTTGTCAAAATACTTGAGAAAGTCAATTAATTTATGGCCACTCACAGAATTTATCATGCTAATAAAGTCATTATCCCCAATTAAAAAATCATACATTGCGAAGGAGACAAAAATATTGGGAAGGAACAAGATAGAGCTGGGTCAGCTTTGAATAATCTTAAAAAAATAGTAACTTCATACCAAATAAAGAAAGATATGAAACTTAATAATAAGCCTTAGTCGAATATAAAAAGTTTAACTTCAAAGTCAGTCACAAATCTGAACAATCCTTTTAGTAAAAATAGCCAAATAATTTCAAAAATAAAAAAATCAAACATTTGCTCAACTCCAAATAACAAATTCAACCAAAGATTCAATACATCCTTTAACTTCGCCCAATCTCCCACCACTTCAAATGGCTATGATAAACCCTCAAGTTTCAATCAAATGTGTGAAATATGGAATAGCCATAGTATGCTAGAATTAAGCAGCTAAATCACTCAACCTAACTTTATACCATAGAATGCTATTTTTAGTAAGGGAAATTAAGCATCTTATTCACATAATTTTATTCCTTCAAAAACATGTATGAGAACACCTAATACAATTAAAAAAACATTGAATAATACTCATATTGTAGAATATAAATCGCCTAAAAATAACAAACAGTCGCCTTGCAGAATGTCTCCAGTTAAACATCGACAATAAATTAAGCAAATCGCCAATGAACATCGTAAACCAGTTTCACAAATAAATTTATAAGAATCATGCAAACAGCCAAATGCGAGAAAATATTCATAACAATTGATAAAAATGAAAAGTGTCTAAAATTTAGCAAAAAAAGATAAATTTTATGGTTCCACAATTTACCAAAACAATCAATTATAAACTCCTAAAAAGAAGCATCCATAAAACAATCGAAAATAGGATGAGACCTCCTTGAACATACTATCAAGCAATAGCGCTCAACTTTACAATGATAACGATTCATCATAAATAATAAAAGAAGGGATGAGCAGTCCTCACAATAGTTCAAGTACCAAATAACTTCAGCATTCTGGATAAATGTAGAAAAAAAAGAATCCATAGTCCAATTATATGAGCATGAAGATGAAGGACCTAGGAATAAATAGATATAAAAATAATCAAAGTGTTATAAATACTTGTAATTTGGATAACCACGGACATAAATAGGGAAAGTAAAAGAATATGACAATTAGCTATCAGTTTCATAACAATCTTAATAGTTAATCAGGATCATAAAGTTCAAGGTAAAAGAAACAGCAAAAACATTAAAAACGATGGGTCAATAAAATATCCGATTTGTTTAGTGATAATATGTCAATCAAGCAACTCAAAGAATCTATCAAATTCAAAACACAATAATAAAAAATATTCTAAAAAGAGTACCTCAAAGACGTAAAACTGGATTTGCTTTCAAAATTTGGTCGAAACATCCAGCTGCACACATAAGAAGACGATGAAGAACACGTTCCTAAAATATACAAGCACAATCAATACAAAAGTATGCAGCTTATCGAATAGTAAACAGAAGAAGTAAAATCATATCGGGAAGAGAGTCATGATGATGCAGTATCCAGATCCATCAAATCCATCAAATCAAGAAAACACACAATGTAACCTTATCAACATAACAAAGAAAGATAAATATCATTCAAAGACTTTTTTTGTAAGGGGGAAGAAAATTTGCATGAAACTGGGTTTAATTTTTAAACTGAAATGTATAGCATGCGCCCTCATAAAAACATTTGATATTTTATTTGCATTTACTTCAAACAAATATCATAACTCACTTAAATACAACAGAGTAATTTATTAATAATCGAAGTGTTGAGAATTGAAATGCTGACTAGACATAGGAATTCACTTAAAGAGTGTGGAATATGCTATGAACGAGTTTCTGTCGAGGGAAAGATTAACTCATGCAGACACGCCTTTTGCTTTGACTGCATCAATGAATGGGCTAAAGTTTGATTTTTCTTATATAGAGGGAAAACACTTGTCCTCTCTGTAAAGTTAGGTTCACAACACTTAGTCGAGTGGGTAGAATCAATTATTCCACTAGGAATAATAATTTGCGCAGTGAAGAAGCAATATTTGATATTCATGAAAGAAATCAAATTGAGCCCCTTGCGTATAATTGGATATTAAACTAAGTCTGAGTTCAGGTCTATAAATTCAAAATATAATGCATGAGTTAAATAATTTTGGAGTATTTTTGGCATAGATGGAGTAATAATTGTAAAGATTGAATAGAATGAGAGTATAACTATTTGGAGAGAATACCCCAATTCGCAGAAAACGACATATTCGAAGGATAAAACAAAATCGTCGACGATGATACTTTCTATAAGTATTTTGATCAGTAAAATTTGTTAAAAAATATTTAATTATTCTGTCAGAAAAGCCTATTCTGTCCATTATTCTCATCATTTTTTACGCGGTTAAACTTTGATAGCTACAATCACTTCGAGTAATAAGTTACTGAAGCCTTCTTCTCTCCGCTTAAAAAATGAATTATTATTTTTTTTTTTTTTAACAGAAACGATTTAATTCCTCTTCATACCTGAGTAAAACAATTTCATCTCTCCAGAATATATTATTTATTGACTATTTTTAATAAGTGTCATCAATTAATTATATGACTATGTTTTGAATCTATATTAATTTGTATTCATGAGCGGTGAAGAAAAAAAAGAAAACAACGTATAATAGATGGAAGAAGAAGTCGACAATGCTGATGAAGAGTCATCTAACCTTGACTATCTTGGCAATCAGCAACAGCCGGAATAACCTTCCAAAGATGGAGACCTTGGCAAAAAAAAGAACAAAGAATATGGAGAGAAAGAGTCAGAAATCAGACGAGTACTCATCAACAATCGAGGAAAAGATAAAAAACTAGACAATGATGCCACTTACTAAGCCAAATTTTTGTATAAACCTGGGGTTGAATTACCCAGTCTTTATCAATTCGCCAATCAAACAGTAACCATTCACTCATACAGATCACCATAGTCATCGCATCTGAGTATATAAAGCGCCATAATCCATAATTACTGAAAAGAAATATATATGGCACAGATCCCTATACCTCCAACAGCGATGCAGTTTGTATCTTGGCACATCACAACAATTTTACTAATTTTAACTTCAATACGTTCTCATCTAAGCGTTTTGAGGGTGTTTAACTCATTTGCAAAGTCATCAAACCAAAGAAAAATTATGTTGGCTGTCTTAAAAATGGAATAATGTCTAGAAATCTGAAGGGATATAACGGAAATGCTTTAAAACCAGAACAGGTGCACAACCTGACAACCTTAGGACCGATGTAACTACTTGAAAGATATGCCGCCAACATGCACATTCCTATTGGAAAAAACCGCATAAAGCCAAAACCTAAAAATATATCAAATATTGTCCCAATTCCATAAACTCACATAGTGTTTAACATGAACAATGAGCCAGCATATAAATACTCTATTTTCAACATTGCAGACAAAGGTTTCTAAAAAAATTAATTTATGATAAAAAAATTAGATAACTACGTCCTCTATCTATAAACTGAAGATCAGCAAAAATATTAACTGGTTAAAAGTATATTGATTGTTATGTAGAAATTTAAATGGATGTATTTGATGTGTTCAAATTTTCGAGAGTTAAACATCCTTAAAAAATAGATAATGAGTATTTTGGAAATAGCAAATGTCCATTGGAAGATGATAATGTCGAATTGATATACCCAAATCTTGAGTGGGAAGAAATTCTATGGGGAAATAGCAGCATTCTGCTCAAGAATGAAACTCGGATAGAGAACCTAAGAAGTTTCAAGTATTATCGTAAAGAAAAAGATGGCAAATGATTGAATATCGGTATAGCTTTGTAAATTATTCATTAATTTGAAAAATATCGGCAATTATTCTTCAGTCATCTCAAAGATATGAATTTGAAAAATATTTTTTTTGTATTTTTGGCTATGATAAAATTAATGACGTTGTGGGTTTGAAGAAAGTCTAAGCAAATAAGTGAAGACACTAGATTTGGAGGTTTAATGATAATTAATTTTAATATTTTATCTAATTTTAATTTGCCCACATTATTGTTTGTTGAACATGGAAAGATAAGAAGAATAAACACTCTCCACTCCCGGAGTCATCGAGAAATATCAAATCTCAGCCAAAATTGCCAACGGTAAAGTTATCATCTAACTCAGAGGTTTTGGCCAAACTTATTAAAAAAATAGCAGTCGGCTCAAAGATTTTCGAGCTTTGCCTATGGTCTGACAGTCTTATCTACGAAGAACTTTCCAAGGTCTATAACAAAAAGCCAGTTTTCAAAGGACTTGCCTTCCCCACCACTGTCTCAGTCAACGAAATCTGCGGCTACAATTCACCTCTTCAAGAAGACTCCACCTCCATCAAGGAAGGAGATCTTGTTAAACTCGAACTTGGTGTTCACATTGACGGTTTTGCATCATTCGTTGCTCACACTGTTGTTGTTCAATCAGACAAGAATGCCCCAATTACCGGAAAGAAGGCTGATGTCATCTTGGCTGCTTATAAGGCAGCTCAAGCTGCTTTGAGACTGATCAAACCCGGACATGTCAATAACTAAGTTACTGAAGTCATTCAAAAAGTAGCTGATGCTTATGAGGTCAGTCCTCTTGAAGGAGTTCTCTCACACGAACTCAAAAAGCATCTCATTGACGGAAACAAGGTCATCATCAACAAAGAAACCTTTGAGCAAAGAGTTGATGCTCAAGAGTTCGCCGTTCATGATGTGTTTGCTTTGGACGTTTACGTAAGCTCAGGAGAAGGAAAAACTAAAGAAAGTGACGTTAGATGCACAGTATACAAGAGAGCTATGGACCGCTCTTACAATCTTAAAATTAAACAAAGTAGACAGTTCTTCAACGATGTTCTCGATAGATATCCTTCATACTGCTTCAGTCTTAACTCATTCGAAGACCCAATTATTGCCAGAATTGGTATTAAAGAATGTCTTGAACATGATTTATTGATTCCCTACCCAATCCTCTCCGAAAAAGCTGGAGCCTATGTTGCTCAATTTAAATTCACAGTGATGATCACAAAGGGCAAGACTACTGCTTTGACTGGACTTCCTCTTGATGAAGCTCAATTCAAATCTGAACATTCAATCAAAGATCAAGCCGTGCTTGATCTCCTTGCAGTATATATAATTTTATTCTTAGTTGTCAATGGATAAAGCTGATCAAAAGAAGGAGAAGAAGAAACAAGTCGAAGTCAAGCAATGATGTATATCCTCTATTAACCAACATAAAATTTTCACATATAAACTTGAACAAATTATGAAATCAATTAATGGAAAATTATGTGTATCATCTTATGGGAAACTTCAATTGAGTTCATGATATTGCTTTTTATGGATAATAGAGGGGTTATTGATCATTTCAGCCTGACTTGAAGAGCAGGACTGCGACCTGCCCCATATAGAAGTAGATGAAATGTTTGGTTTCGTGAGTGACATAAGAGCCGAAGTTACGGCCAACAACACAATGCCAAGTGGGGTTATATTTCTTATCGAACTCTTTCTTGATGTATGCGGCAATATCCTTCTCGATGTTGAACTTTTATAGAGCAACATTGGCGCAGTCAATTGCATCCTGTTGCATCTCCTCATTCATGTCTGCATGCTTAATCACGGCTTTTCTTTCGGCGGTGGTCATTAATTAAATAATAAATAATAAAAATCATATTAGCACAGCATTTACACATCTAAACAGTCACATACACTCGCAACATCATAAATCTTTCTTGAGAAAGTTGAAGAAGTTGTTAGCAATCTTTTTTATTGAAAATATTTAAAAATAGAACTATTTTGCAACTTCCAGAACCAGTTGAAGTTCAAATAATTGGGCCTTTTATTGACTCTAATGAGATAAAATAATTTTAGTTCAAATTTTTAAACAAAAAACACAAGAATTTTTGATATTTTTCAATTTCATTTCAAAATTATTGCCACTGCTTAAACATAAATGCTGACATAAACTCATACAACATCAATAGTATAAATAAAAATGCTTACGATTTGTATTTTTCTACTGTTTCGATTCTCTTGGCTCATAGCAAGTCTTTTTTCCTATTTTTTTATCTGAATAACCTTATCCTGTCAAAGGATTCGGAGACTTTGAACGAGAACGGGATTGTTCAGGTCTTTCACTGCTAAAATTTTATTTAGTCTTTTGATGTTCTGCTTTTCGCTGACTAGAAAATTTGGGAATTCTTTCTGCAATAGATTTTTCTTGAATAATTTGGGCAATATTTTTGAATTTAGAGTCTTCAAGAGGAAATTTTTTGATTCCTCTTTCAAGATAACTCGAATCAAAGTTAACTGAATCAAATCGAGAAGAATGACTGATGGATTTATGATGAGAAATGCTGTTTATTTTTGAATTTTTGTAGGTTTTGCCTTTCTCCATGGTCTAAAGTTGCGTTTTCAGAGCCATGACCTGCCTCTTAAGGTTGCTTAATATGTGTGTTTTTTTTTACATGTTTAATAACAAAATATATTGATAAAATACTATTTCTCATCAAATCACATCATATCTTTCTCCCATCAATACCATCAAGATGTTTCGGATAAATACAGTTCTATCGGACCTACTCGTTTGCTAACTCATTCAATAGGGCAGTATTAAAAAGAGGCGATTCTTTTATCTCATGCTTACATAATAATGAAGATGATATCAATAATATAAATTAGATATTACAAACACTCAAAAATAATTAAAGCTTTGAATATTTATAAATTATAAGAGATGTTTGAATGATGCTTTGAGAATGATTAAGATAACAGTAAAGAAAACATCATAAATCACATGTAAATGCGATTACTAATTTTGCGTGATTGGACTTTATTTTAAGCAGGTTGAGCCTCATTGTCAGTTGGCTGTTCAATTTTCTGCTTTGATGGAATAGCTTAATGAGGCATTTATATTTTTGTATTTGAAACTGGATTATTTTATTTTATGGAACTGCTACTCTCTTTTATTTACTTATTACTATTTAATTTGGCCTAAACAATCTTATTTTTAATTGCTTTTTCAATTTGATTTTGCTCAGCTTCTGTGATCTTAAAATTGTTTTTCGTAATGACTTATTGTACTTTAGTTTAGCTTTTTGCTGAGTTAGAACTCGTCAAAGACTGTTGAGAGACCGGAACAATTTGATTGGCAATTTATTGAAGCTAATTCATTTTTGTTGCTGATTTTTATACATGTTGAGTTTGAGTAGGAATATTTTCATGTGTTTTAAACAAATAAACAAGACTTGGTTGAGAACTTTCTTCAAAATTCTTCTTAACAGGTTAACGGAATAATTCCTAATGAGCAAGTTTAGTTTGCGATTTATAAATAATTGAGTGTTACTTCTCCTCCTCAATTTTATTCCCAACACTTGCACTCATCACCATTTGAATTTAACACTCAGCATTGTGAATAATTTTCAATTTTCTAAATTTAGAATCAGTTTTAGAAAAAGGGAGCTCCTACTGCAACTATGAATATTATTCAGTTTGAACTGAAACCTCATCTTTGCTAACCTTAATACTTGACGATCCAACCCTCTGCTCAATCTTTTTATTAGTAATCAGTTCATTAATCAAAGTATGATGACTACATGAAGGAACAGTCTCTTTCTTCTAATGTTTATCAACATGAGCAGTATGACTAAACTTACTGTTGAACACATCTTTGGGATTGGAATAGTTAGCCTGCATATAATGAACTTCCTATTCTCTTTCCAAATGACTTTATGATAACTTCTTACCAGTCTATGATTGAACCTATTCGATATCATTAGCTGATAGTTTGTCACTCATTCTATTTGTGAGGATTGCCTTTTAGGAGTATCCTTACTTCACTTATTTTTTTGATGTTGTTGTGTGTTTACTCACACGACTGCTCTTCAGTAATTATTTAATTTGCAAATTGTTGTTTTAAATTTACTGCTGTAACTGCTTTATATCCTTCATCTCGGATTCATATGATTCTCTCAATTCTTAAATATTGTTTTCCTCTTGTATTACTAACTCAGAAGGCCAAACATGACCAGTAGCACTTTGCTGATTAATTTCGGCTGCAACTATTGGTCTCACTTCAATCTCTGGCTTTTTAAAGAAATTACCCGCATTGATTTGATCTGAATGACCTCTCTTATGAGAAATGGGAGTAACATAGACTATTTGAGATTTGATGGCTCCTAAATCAAAATTTCTATTATTAAAGCAAACTCTCTGTGGAGAATTGGTCCGATTTATATTTTGTACTGAAGTTTGTATAACTTGCCGATTCGGATAGTTACCATAAATAACTGGCATAATCCTCTTATACTCACCTCTAGAGGGTGAAACAGGCACAGTTTGTGTTTTTTAGAAATGATTTACTATTGAGACATTCGAGTTCTGATTGGCCTATATTTTCATAGTTGGAGCAATAAACTCAGCCGTCTTTCCTCCCAGCTCAATTGTACGTGGTGAACGTAATCCTTCACTATGTTTCTGTGATTTAGTCATTGCTTAACTTGGTGGATTATTTTATTTGTGGATGAAAGCTGACTGGTTAAGTGATCTCTGAGGAGAAACCAGTCGGATTTTTGTTTTTTGCTGTCTTGGGGAGCTGGGACGGTTGGGACTATTAGTGGATGATAGTAGGCTTTTATTGTTGATTGGTGACTTGGGTTGAAGGTTGTTGACATTGACGGGAGTGACAGTTATGTGTTTTGGAGAATTGCGAAGATGGGAGTAAACTTTGACGTTGTTTTGCATCGATTTTGTTAATAGAATTTGTTTAAATAATGTTCTATATTCAGACAAAAAATCAAACAATTAAATAAGAACCATTAAATACCAAATTTGTCTCAATTTATCAAGCCTCCATCTTTCCCAGTAAAATACTTCATAATTAGTTCTAATAAATCAATTTAATAGCAATCATCCTATTTTTTCTAAATTAATTAACAGAATTAATCTAATTTTAATATCCAGCATATAAACTCACATCTACAATATTTTTGGTAATATATCTTATGATTTGTGACTTAATTGGAGCAATTGCCGGCATACTAGTCATCTACGCGCTCGTAGCCTACATCCGAAGAAATATCGCAAAACCAGACTACTCAGATAAAATAGTATGGATCACTGGTGCATCTTCAGGCATAGGATAATACATGGCCTATGAATTCAACAAACTTGGAGCATATGTCATACTCTCAGCCAGAAATTAAAAAGAATTAAAAAGAGTTAAATCATCCTGCACTGATCCTCAAAGAGCTGAAGTTTTGAAGATGGATATGACCGACTATGAAGGAGTAAGAACAATTACTGATAAATTAATTAAAAGATTGGAAAAAGATGGCAAAAAACTAGATATTGTTGTTGAAAACGCAGGGCTATCAATGCGTTGCGAATTCAAAGATATGGCATTCTAAAACCATCAAAATATTTTCGATATCAACGTACATGGACCCTACAATCACATCAAGAGCATTCTTCCTCATCTCATAAAACACAACAGCGGACAAATAGTTGGAGTAAGTAGCGCTGCAGGCAAACTTTCCAGTGCCTACCGTTCTTCTTATGCAGGTTCAAAACACGCATTTATTGGGATAATGGACAGTCTTAGAACTGAATTTGCTCCATATGGCATTGGCGTGTGCAATATTATGCCTGGTTATATTCGAACTAATCTTTCAATCAATGCTATGGCTGCTGGAGTAAATGAGAAGTTTGGAGTAACTGATTAAAATATTGAAAAAGGTATGGATCCTACCAAATTTGCTAAACAAGCAGTAGGGGCTATTTATAACAGGGAAAACTAGGTTTTGATAAGTGAAGGATGGCTTATAGCAATTGGTATTGTAATCAGAAATCTTTGCCCAGATCTCAGTTTTAGGGTGTTACTTCACAATGCCAAAAATCAATCTAAGGCCATTGCTGAAGGAAAGAAAAAAGCTTGATCATTTCTAACCCTTTGATAATTTAAAATATAAGATCGAATTCATTTGATATCCACAGCATAGTTAAATAGAGTGAAAGTATAATAATTTTATTGATGAGTAGTCAACTTGACGGACACATGCAGCTTCCTTCCAGTTACAACTTCGATCGCAATACAGTTGGGCACTACAGAAACAAATCCATTGATCCTCAAAATTTCCAAGTTTGGTTCCAGAGAGACATGTATCAGTCGACTTATGCCAAAAATCATAGTCCAGTATTATTGAAATAACATTTAGGATTCAATTGAACCTCGCTCAGCACACATTCCCGGTTATGCTGGCTTCATTCCCAAAGACAGAGCCTAAAGTTTATATGCAAAAACCTTCACAAATAAAACAAAAGATGTTTTCCATGATCCATCAATTCATAATGGAAGAAGTGGACTTGCAACTACAGGTTTTAACATAACCAAAGATGCATTAGTTGATAAGTCAAAAGCAGCAACAAGCCATAAATATGGCAAAACTGAATTACAAACTCCTCATCCTGGATGGGTCGTACAGTTATTTTTATTCAGCCATAAAGTTGGACAACCACCACCAAAACTACTTACGTTGACCCAAGCACCAATGTTGATCCTACTTTCAGACCAACGGAAAAATAATTGCAGACAATGAAATTAAAAACTAAGACTAGTGGATTTCAACAAAATAGGGACTATTGGGATGGGCAAGGATGGAAACCTAATAAAATTCTGAATCCTTTGAATGTTAGCTCTTAATATAGGGATAGATTTAACCCTGAGATGGAATATCACAGAAATACTAATAAAACTATTGCGCCTCAACTGAAACATGCAGAGTATAAGTATTCCTTTAATAAATGATTTGCATCTTTTATTTGAATTAACATTTACTGCTTTCTTTTATCAAATGATAACAACTATAACAAATCTTTAAAAGTGCAACTTCGTAAGAACATTTCAGATGTCTCATAGAACATATATTTAGTCATTGTTACCTTGTTGGTCATAATAAATTTGCTATAAGTTCATATCTCTTATAATATATGAGCAAACATTCAAAGAACAATACCTCATCGTCTGTTTTTACTTACCAAGAAAGACAGAAACTCAAGGGTGCCTACGGTACACAACAAAGCAGAATAGGGCAAGACTCCATCAAAACTTTTTAAATGTGCACAATCTGCAACAGTCGATTGATAGAACCCAATGCCTGCGATAATGGACATATGTTTTGTAGATCGTGTGTGATTTAATTTTTAGTCAAAACCAAAAAGAAAATTGCTGATGAACAATCTGAAGTTGAAAAAAATGTTAAAAGAATTTAAAATCAAACGAAAGAAAAAGAACTACAAAAATAACTCAACAAACTTTAAGTATTCGAAAAATACGATGGCTTCATGCAAATTACAGATCGCAAAGAGCTAATTGAAGGAAAAACAAAAACTGTAGAACAAAGTATAAATCAAAAAGATATCAAACCAATCGGAATATACGAGCTCAATCCAAAAAAGAGCTAATATGTAAAAACTGCTTTTTGGTCTTTATAAAGTGCTCCAATAAATATCGATTCAGTTTAAAAATAAACAAAAACAGTACTTTGCCCAGGCAGTAATCATAAACTCACCCTAAAAAAACTAAGACCAATCATACTCAAAGAACTGGATACACAGTTTTGCTGCTGGATTTGCAACAAAGAAATAAACAGGCAGAAAGTTGGAGCCTACAAATGCGGACATTTAGTATGTGAGGCTTGCAAAAGTAATAAATGTTAGATTTGTTAGATGAGTGGGGGATGGCTGGATATTGAAAATAGTGCCAGTTCTTTCGCAGCTCACAATAAAGCACAAGTGAAAACTTATACACATGCTTTCGTTGCTTGAATGATAATTTACCCATAAAATTGCTGATTGTAAATATTTAATCAAAATTAAAACATATAGTTCAAGGATGGAAAAAGAGTGTTCCAATATTTTCAAAATATAATATTATAAATATTTTGCTGAAAAAGGATAAATTGAAATAAATTAATCTAATTAATATGATTTGCCAAATGCTAATTAAATTAATAATTGTCAATTTGTTCATATCCTTCATTTATCAACATCCGCTTTTTGATAAAATTATAAATTGGATTAATCCATAAGTGTTTTAAACAACTTACT
>DYPS01000045.1 GCA_020719775.1 Desulfosporosinus sp.
CTATAAGCTTAAGGATTTATAAATCGAATTATTTTATCAAAAAATTTATATTACTTTATCGTGCAAGTGAGAATGATTTTTAAATAAAAAATTTCAAGTAAAAATGCACAAATATCCCAAATACTTTAACTTTTATTCATACAAAATAAAATCACAAGTTTGGAATGTTCACCTCAACTTAATGGAAAAATAATTAATTAACACTTGAGAGTCCAAACGATCATTTAGCAAAATTCATTCATTTGAAATTAGCATATACTATGAATGGTTATCATTCTGTCAACAAAAAATAATGTGGACCATGCTTTGCAGCCGCCAAATCGCCAGCTATTAACTTCTCTATAAATAATAAAAGCAATACTAATGGTTCTTAAAATAAAGAACCTATTTTTTAACAAGGCCAACGTTAAGCTAAGTTAATAAGTTGTTAAGCAAATTTTAAGACTTTGTAATGGTAAGTATGGAGAGTTATCTTTAAGTAATAGAAATGAAAATAAAAATGAAAGCATGATTTAATTATTGATATAATGGTAGTTTATATCATTTTAAATTTGAAGAAAAAAACAATTTTAATAGTTATTTATTATGCATTTTGAACTAAGACAATTTTATCATTTTTAATCGATTTAATGCTACTTATCGACCTATTCTAATATCTGACTGATTCCTTTTAGGGTTTCGGACTATTATAACTCTTGAAGCATCTATTCTCGAAGCTTTCTTCTTCTCTTCTTTTCACCCTTTATCTTCATCCGAATCTCCTTTTCCTCTTTTTACTACTTTTGCCTTCTCTTTATCTCTTATTTCTAATTCTACCTATCCTTCACCTCTAGCTACAACTCCTTTTATTTCAGTTATCTTTATCTTTTTCTATCCAAAATCTATATAAATGTCAAAGAATCGTCAACATCTTTTTATTAACTAGTTAATTTTTTTTGAATCATCTTCAATATCACGTTACTCTTGTCATCAATCATTAGAACGGCAGACTTATTAGAGTACAGTTGGCAATAGTTTGAGAGTGATGTGATTGTGACTAATTTTTTGTCTGCCATAAACTAAAATCCTTCATATGCTACTTCATGTCCTCTGCAGATTAATTACAAGTTGTTAGCCTTTGTGAAATTTACAATTATTTATTAACCGAATGAATAACTGATTCCTCTATCATTTTAGGTCCAATTTTGATATATATGGGTAGGATCTGACCATACTAAATCGCATATTAATTATTTATCAGGCGTGTCCATCGGCCTTTTAATCAGACTAATTTGGTCGACATATTGTAAAGAAGGGCTCAGTCCACCATGAACACAGAAAATCTTTTAATCTATTATGGCAGCAAAAGGAAGACAACAAAAAAATTAGCAAACTTCAAGCCAAGGTCTAGAAGAACCAAAAAAATTAAGCAGTTCATTCTCTAAATTATAATTTTTTGCCATTGATAAAGATTCATATGCGCCTCTTAGCATAAAGAAATTATTCGGCATTTTACATTTATACACAAATAAAGCGACCAAACACTAAACACTTGAATTATACCTGCCAGCATAATCTCCCAAAAACAAATAATTCATAAACTTTGGATTTCCACACATGTTTATCAAATCTGCCAGCTCTGAATAGTTCCCTAACGTCCCTGTAGACACAAACATTGGTCCTTCTAGCTTCAACAGAGATGGCTGATACAAAGTATGTTTTTTTGCTTGCCGACACAGTCTAATAAACTCTTATTCCTTGATTTAAACTCTTTCCCTTTGCACCTTCACCGATGGTTTTTCGACATTATATATTATGTGCTCTAGATCAAGTTCTATATTATATTTTTAGTCTAGTTGTTTTTTGAGTAAGACAAATTAGGCTGTAGTAGATGTGAAATTTACGGCCATTTTTATTATGTTTATAGTACTTTGGATATAACTTTTAGTTTTATATTTGGCTTAGATATAATCATAATTAGTTATGATTTGTAAGGAGAAATTATTTAATTTAATGAATGTATAGAAATCATATATAAATAAAGTAGAGTAGAGTATGTCGAAATCATTTTATCCAAGCCATCATGCCATTATGGAATGCTATTATGCTATGGTGTGTCCTGTCGTATATATTAAATTATTCCATTTTTTCATCCTTATTGAGTGCTGTTTATTGATTTTTATTTTGGCTAGAATTAATAGTCGAAACTTGTTCTTATTCTCATGTGCTTCATTTTTTATTATTTTTCGCTTATTATCGAAATCTTTATCAAGTCCTGGAATATTTCATCGGTTAGAATCACCAAAAATATGCATAATACTATCACAACTATGAAGACAAACAACTCAACCGCATAATAATTTAGAATAGCTAGCATTTCAACGATAATTATCAAAAACTACTCAAAAAAGAGAATTTTAAGCTAATGAGATACCGGAATAGAGCAAATACCTTCAAACATTTTACATTTTGATTGCCTTTCAGCTTAATTCTACATAGTATTTTCTTTTCTCTATTGCATGACGTCTGGCAAATTTTTCCTAGATGCTTTCGATGTTCTTGGTACTTAATCAGTTTATAAAGACTTTAGGTTATCTCTGGAACCTGAGTTTGTGAATGTCACTTAAATCATCGACTTTTATCGTTTTTAAAAGTGAAGGAAAATTTACTAGATGTCCCTCCAATTTTCGTAGTAAATTCTAAATGCAATGAAAAATAACTAAATAATCAAGAATAGGAGAAATGCTAAACCAAGATGGGTATCTATTCCACCTTGCATGCTAATAAATGCAAGTATTATACCAAATGCTACTCTTTTACCGATATAAACACCTCCAATTCTACTGGTATACAATCTTAAGCCAAAATACATCAAAGTCAAGATTAAAAAGGCGATGCTTATAATTATGTATGGCATCATCTGGCTTTAGCTTGCTAAATCCCAAGCCTTGCTATTTATTGTCAAGACACTATAATAAACAAGACCAATAACACAATTATCGACGATAAAAAATGTAAAATTGGTAAATACTTTCAAATGGTCAGCATCTTGAGGATCATATTTTTTAAATCTAAAAAAATTTGATGGTTTTTTCTACTAAAATTTGCTCTTAAGTTGAGATTAAGTATTAGCATATACTGGCTCTTGATGCGCTACTTAACATTATTATGCCTAAATCACTTCATTTCCTCTTGTCTTTAAGCATTTTAAAAAACAACTCGTTTCAACCCTCTTCGTTAAAATCACAGTCAACAAAAATACAACCACCCATAGGACAATCATCACAAACATCAACAAAATCGCAGACCACCCATTCCTAACAACATTATCATCAATAAAAAGTAAGGCATGCGCATTATTGCTTGTCTGTTGAATATAATTATTTGGAATAAAGTTCGAATTGTATGTCATGTATCTCGGATTTGAAAACATTTACAAACCACAGCTCCATGCGAACCCGTATAGAAAGTTGTAAGCGTTGTAGCTTCCTTTATCTAGTACGATGTTTGTAGATGGTAGAATAAGATAAATTACAGAGAAAGTGATGAAAATGTTGTCAAGCTTGTAATATATGCCTTTTCCAAGGTTTATGATTGCGATTAGTAAGAACAGGATGATGAACATTCTTCCGTAGTGGTAGAAGCCATTTCCATTGTTTATGATCATGTCTAAGACATTCGTGGATTAAACTGATCCATCTGGTGAAGCTGATATTGATGAGCTTAGAGAGTAGATACTGTTTCCCATGTAGATTATTGACTAATCTCGGGAATTTATTGCAGACACTTTGCTTGTGTTAATAGAAAGTAAAATTGACTAATTAGAGTTTGAAATTATGATAATTTTATTCTCAGAAGTAAACGCTCGAACTTTACCTTAGCTTGAAGAAATATTATTGAACAAAACTCTATTATTATTGGATCCTGATAATGATAATGATAACGATACTGGCAAAAGTAAGGATAATGAAGCATTTTTATTATTGCTATTGCTAATGTTCTTCAAGGTAAAGACTGTGAAATCACTTGTTGATAAGTTTCGTATATCAAAAGTAGGCGAAAATACATAAACGCTTTGTGAAGAAGACGTCTGAAACCAACTGCCCATTAATTGAATCGTTTCACTACTGATTTTTGTTTTAGTATCTAATGTGAGATTAGCAATGTCTAGTAAAGCGTTCATTTGATATGGACTTTTACTTTGATTCTCGTATGTCGGTAGAATGCAGGCCAAACCGAGGTTGTACTTTATGATGAGCCAATTGTTGGGACAGTTATATGTGCAGTTTATGCTTCTTGAATTTGATGAATTTTTTAATTCAATCCTATAAAAGTAAGGACATTCATTAACACAGACTCCTTGCTAATTTCTGTATTAACTGCCCATGCAAGGTCTTTATGAGTCTGATAGGATTTGACATGTATTATTTGAAGTGATTTTGTAATATGGATGACATACTAGACAGTATAAGTCGTAGCTATTTATGCATTTTAGACAGAAGTTTTGGCATTTTTTGCATTTGCCTAGCTAATCCCATCCAAAACCATCAGAGCACACTTTGCATGTTGGTTCGGCATAATTGAATAACGATGTCCTATTTCCAGCAAGATTTTTCTTTAATAGAGCAAAATAGATGAAGATTTGTCCAACCGGATCATTTAAATTATGAAAACCTACAAAATTTTAAGTAATAAAATAAGAATAACCTGAAACATACTGTGTCTGTGAGCTGATACTTAACAAAAAATTAACACTAGAAGGTGACTAGACCTGACAATTCTCAAAGGTTTTTTTCAGACAAACAAACTGAAATTGATATGGATAATAACCAGAAGGACAACTTTCAATACATGTCCCCTCATGAAGGTAATAGCCAGATTGACAAAACGTACAAATCTATTGTGATTTGTACAGACATATCAAACAATTGCTCGTATTATTCAGACAAGAAGTTCTATCCTTATATGATATCAATAAAGATTGAAAATCCTTTGAGACACAAAATTTTCTATTCCGATCATAGATTCCATTACAGTAAACTAATGATGTCTCCCTTTGACAATCATGGTTTTGGTAAATTGATATAGATAGATAATACATTGGTCCACAGCTTGTGCATTAAACGTAGCCAGTTTGATCAACATCACAGGTTAGACATCCAAAAGGGCATTTCATGCATTAGTTTGTCATTGAGTTGAAATAGTGGTTAATTTTTGTGCAATTTTGCTATATTTATTTTTGACATGAAGGGATGTAAGATTGCGCTAAAGTTAGAGCAGAAGACTGACAGAAACATTTTGATTGATTATGGAAGAAGGTATTGGCCTAGCAGCTGATCCAGCAAAAATATTGTTCACATTTTTTGCAAGTTTGTACTTGAAGAAGCACCGAACTAGTTGAACTAGTTGAACTACCTAAAATTGAACTTGACACATTGTTATTGTTATTGCTGCTGTTGCTGTTACTACTTGCATTTGTATTTGCATTTGCAATTATAGAAGAGCAATCAGCAATTCTATCACAATAGAAATTACTACCAGTTTAGTTAAATCTCATGATGTATAAACTTGGGCATTGGTCTCTACTTAAAGAAATTATTACTTAAGCAGGAGTTGTTAAAGGTAAAAAGTACATAGGGCATTGAACATGCAAGACATGTGAAATTGTTTATGTTTATAGTACTTGTGTTTGTTTTTGTGTTTGTGTTGATAGCGCAGATTTTGCAATTTGGTATTTGGCATGAAACACATGAATATGCACTTCCATTTGTATTTGCAATTAAAATGTAGCCCAATTTGGACTCACATTTTTTTATACAGATACCACTACTGACATCAAATTGACTTTCGCAAGCAATGCAGGTCAAGAATGTGACATTTGTTATAGCGGGTTTGCAATTTATGCAATATATCGGACAACTTATGCATATTCCTAAAGGACCTTACTGTAATTAGTAGAATCTTGGTGGACATTTACTTACACATGAATAACTAGAGTTTGGGGTTAGTATGTTTAAATTAGTGAAAAAAGTGTTGTTTGAACAAAGGCATCCTAAAGGTGAGGGTACTAAAGGAGACTGGCATTGGATTCTTGGTTTTTATGTGCAAAAACATGTGAAAGTGTCATTATTCATAATGGAGCCAGCTTCGCACATTAAAACACATCGATTAATAGAATTCTATCGAATTTGATGGTAATAAGGAAATGGACATCTAGTGATGCATTTTCCATTAAGTTCAAAGGTTTATTTTGGGCAAATCCATGATGTGCAACTTTAAACATTTTATAATTTATCAACTCCTACAAGTTAAAGACATTGAGGACGAGGAAATCTAATATTGATAAGTTCATAGCCAGTCTGATCTAATATTCTTAATTCAGGCCAGTATGGATGCATAATAAACACATAAGGAGTCCGAAAAGCAAGTTCAGTTGATATCCCACATCTCTTTTGATATTTAAGAAGCCAAAATTTCGATAAAGGTGGCTTAAAATTATCTGAATCAATTAAATTCGTCGGCGTAATTGTAAATCCTGTATACTTATACTTCGTTATTTTGGTCAAGTCATTCAAATTAAAGACCCTAAATTAACCATTAGAGGCACTAAAACCCCAATTATTATAGTTTGCCCTTATTGACAAAGAATTCTGCATCGTCGCTATAATGTTATTAGTTGTTGCTATGAATGGCTGAGGTTAACGGTACATAGTAATCCATTGTTCTGTAGTCGTCGAATCAATATTTATGCAAACTAGTCTTATAACACCGGTATCATCAATAGTTACATAGGTTTACTTGACAACTCCTTTTGAAGAGGCAGGGATCGTGATTGTTAAAAATGATCCTCCAGTAACTGTCATTAATCCATTCTTTTTTAGAACTAAAAAATCGCAATTTTGATTCGTCGTATTTGGATAATAGCCTAATGTTCTATACATGTTTGTCGCCGAGCTATTATTTATTGATTAAGGAGTACTCGATTGGCCTATATTATTATTCACACTTGATGATACAGGTGCTACAAAGGCTTCTAGCTTAAGCTGGCATGTGAGCGCCACAAGCGAAAATCTATAATTTCCAAGCGTACTTGAAACAAAATCATTTTCCATCAGCTGATTCTGATCCTGTGTACTCAACCTGAGATAGACAAGTGAAAGAACCATTTAAATAATGGCAAATAATGCAATAAGTTTTTTCATTTTCTCAATCTGTTGCGTTTTGTTGTATTGTATGGTGT
Organism: Desulfosporosinus sp.; assembly: GCA_020719775.1. Classification (GTDB taxonomy): domain Bacteria; phylum Campylobacterota; class Campylobacteria; order Campylobacterales; family Arcobacteraceae; genus CAIJNA01. The sequence continues at coordinate 7,220 of DYPS01000045.1, forward strand.
CGTGTTTTACTCGACTTATTTATTTATTAACTTTTGAAAAGTTATTAATATTAATACGAACTAATTATTTTAACTTTATACATTTACTATTTGAATAATGAAAATGAAAATGAAAATGAAATGGTTTAAACACTATAGTTGTTTATTTTTTATAACAGTTTTAGCAATTATAAATAAATAATCAGCTGAACACAAATTATAGGTATTTTTATATCAAGCTAAGAATAAGTGAGAATAAGCGAAGATTATTCATTTTTTTATTTCATTACCATTTGTGTTGACAGATTTTACTCTATTTTACATTGATTCGATCTATTTTATCAAGTCTGCTAACTCGCATTTTAGAAGCAGGTTTTTGTTCTACTTGAAATTTTATTTCATTAAAAGCGCTTCTTTTAAACTTTGGAACTGAATGGACAAAGATAATTTGTTCTATTTTAGGATCAACTTTCTTGGGTCTGATTTATCAGGAAGTAGGATTGTCTACTAATATCTGCATTTATATTCAACTTTTTTTTAACTTCCGATTACGATATATGCCCCAAGCAGGATTATCTCACAAGGATTATACCTCTAGGAGTTCAACAATTTGAATTGAGCTGTGAAAAATTCATCCTTTTATAAGTCATAAGATTTTCCTTATTCATATTTTAGTTGATTCTTACTCTAATTGCTAGGTATAATATCCGATTTTAGTAAATTTTGTTTCCCAAACAAAGTTTCAAACGTCTACTTTATAATCACATACACCCAGAAATCTCGGCCGATTTGTTGTTCAAATGTTTATGGAAACTCTTCATATAAAATTTAACAAAAGTTATAAGACTATTTGTTAACAAAATGCTCTTGTGGAATAAGGCCATATGTTTTAATTGTATTTTTTCTGAATTTACTATTCTATTTATTGACTAAATTATATAGTTCGATAGACTTTTACCATTATTTCCCTCCATAAAGATAGGGAGTGACTCTTTATATAGCGATTAAAAAGGCTTTTTTTAATCTATTTTACAATTATTATGGCATGCTAAAATTTTAGCTTTATGTATAAAACTTTGAAAAGTTAAGTAAAACCGATGCGGCGGCTTTATATGTGCATATCCTAAAACTTGGTGGGTCAACTTAAAATATCTTGACACAGCTAAACACGATCTTTTACATTGATATAATACTTGAAAAATCCTTCGTTTTTGGCTTAATGTTCAGCTTACAAAAATCCAAAAGACTTTCCTCAACAAGTTTATTTTTAATTATTTGATCCAACAGGTTTAAAGTTAGGATAATCAAAGTGTCGTCTTTTGTCTATATTTTAAATTGATCTTACATTTAGGAAGGAGAGAATCGCCTAATTAACTGGATTTTATTCATAATCGTTCATAAGATCAGCTCCTTAGAAGTTTTCAATTTTTTTCAGTTCTTATTTGATTAAACTTGATGTAAATGTGGATGTGGATGTTGATGATTTTTATTAGCCTATGGTTATTACTATGATCTTACTTTTTGGTTACTCTTTTTTTAGGATGTTCAAACCAAATATTTGCTCGAGCTAGACTTGCATAATAAATTTCTTACTTTTTAAACTTATCTCTAGTAAAAGTTTGTATTAACTCCAAAAACTGACATAGCTTCAGTTAAACCTATCGTTGAAACTCTGGATTTTGTTTATGAAACTTGTGACGATTTTATTGAACTATTTTTGGAATTTAAATCACCTATGATAGACTTTTCAACATAGTAGGTCTTTGAGCAGTACTCCTGAATTTTTTATTAATGCGGATCCCAAAATCCTTTAAACTTCCATTCCTTATTATAAGAGATCAGCATATCAATCGGATGAAGTACCTTAAAACTTAATTTGCGGTTATAATATTTCCCAAACAAGGCCAATACGATTGTCTATATAAAAAACTTGTTTCTTATCGTATTTAATAGTAAAATAAATACCAAAAGACTAGTCTTTATACCAAAATGACTCTTATTTACAGAGCACAAAGACAGAATCAATTTACTTAAGCATTAATTGACAAAAGCAGATATGAAAGAGTCTTCAATTTGAGTCTATTATTTATGAGATTCTCCCTATTTTGGTAGCCTCTTCGTATTTAACAAATCATCAAGGTAAAATAAGAATTCCTCATGGTCTTGAATCAAGTTATCTAATTGCTAAAGTTCATAGTCTTTTTCTTCCTGTTAATCCAATATATCATCGATAATCCTCCAATACTACTTAAGAAAATTGCATTCATGCATATAATAAATAACAAATGGAAATCCAGTGAAATATTCATAAAGTTTTTTGTTTTATAGATTCGCGGTTTGGGCAAATTTGCTCAAAGAAAGCATGATATTTCTAGAAGTTGTTCTCACTAAATTCTATGGATGATTGAAAAATCGACTATTTTGCCACAACAGTGGAAAATTAGGAAATCTCTAAAACTTAACTTTTAAATACTTTATTAAAAAAGATGTGAACCGTATTCACCGTAATCTTCCTCGAAATTCCTTTCAAAAAATTGATATAATACTCCGCAATCTAATTGCCCATATTTCCAAATTTAGTCAACTGCATAGCAATGATACACGGATGCGACAATAAATAATTAATTGTCTGCTGTTTATTCAAATTTGTCAAAAGCATATTATAAAACCCGATAATTCCATTGATTATATCCTTATTCTTTGACTTCGAGAATATCTAAAGTAGCATCTCAAACAGCTTCACTTCACATACAAACCTATTATTTATTAATAAATGAGATACTAGAAGATATCGCTATTATTTTGTTAGCCCCATACGATAATTTTTCCGATTTAGTTAAGTGTCTATGGGAAGGTTTAGGGTGATGGATTTTGTTTTTGATTACAAAGTGAGAAAAAAAGATTTCTTTAATTATTATATTGGGATTTACTAGAGGGTTGAGAGTTGATAGGATTCGCTTGAATTCGACTGCATTTTTAATAATGATTTTGATTTTAATAATGATTTTAATTTTAATATTGATATTGATTTATATTTGTTTTGATTTTGAATTGATAATATATAATCATTAAAAATAATATTCATACAAAAAGGTAAACAAAACAAAGTAAAACTAAGCAAAAAATATAATATAATATAATCCCATATGATACATTTAAAGAATCATTTTCATTTTAGTTACAACTCAGCAGATATACCCTTAGGCGTTGTCGTGAAGGAGCTTTGCACTTCTCTTGGCATCATAGAACAATTCTCGTACATCTTCGATCTATTCTTTTGTTATTTATGATTTTCCTTTAGTGTTTGCCAAAGTCCAAGCAGGGGTCACAAGCTGAACACAATATCTTAAACTTGTTTAGGCTCCAATTTCGCCCAATAAGGCCAAAGCTTAAGGTGAAAGCTTTATGTTTTAGGTTGAGGATCTAATAGCCAAGATCTTCATTAATTATTATAATCCATAATTTGATGTTTTTATGATGAGTAATCTGTCCAAAAGATCTACTGGGATACCATGTGGGGAAACCATGTCAGTACCTCTAATGGTACAAATTCCTCTGTTTGTGGCCAAAATGACGATTGGTGCCAATGTAGATTCAAGAGCTCTGTTCAAGAATGTGAAGCATTCAATATCGAGCATATGAACTTAATCGATAAATAGAACTCCAGGAACCAATTATGCGATTCCTTGATCGATATACCTGTTTACAACTTTGTTGATTTATCCTCTAAGTTTATCAGTAATTTCAGTCTTTTTTGGTTTCATAATTTGTCCCATTAAACTCATAAAATCATTTCCTCCTTGAGGCTTGGCATTAGACATATCAAGATCATGTAAAGTAACATCTTGGACAATTTCCTTCTTTTTATGGACATCTCCCTTTGGTAATGGGACATATTCCTCAGCCTCAAGATCAAATTAACTTGCATAGGCATCACATCTTCCAACTCTCTTGACGTTGCCTGTTGAAGCTTCAATATAGATAACATCACCAATTGAGCACTTCTCTCTAGTAAGATTCTCATGGATAGACGGATCAAGCTTAAGTTGTTTGGTACCTCTTGAAGTTTTAAGAGTGATTATTACTGATGTAACGATTTTGTTTCCTGTGGTTAGATCGTCTCTTTATTATGTTTTTATTTCGGTTATTTAACCTTCCCAAACTTATTTAGTTTATTTTATTTTTAGGCCGATTGATCTTCGGAAATTTTACATCAAAACTTATGTTTTTTTTACTTATGTTGAAAATACTTATGAAGCCACCATTGGACAAAATGGAACTTTTGGTCCAAGCTCTTGAGCAATGGCTAATGCTATGGCGGTTTTTCCAGTACCTGGAGGACCTGCCAAAAGCAAGGCTCTACCTGCCATTTTTTTTGATCTGATCAAATCTACAGCAACGCCTGCGGCTTATCTTGCCAGGACTTGTCCAACCATACCTTGTGCGATATCAGATGCATATCCATCTTACTTGAGCCCAAGCCCTTTAATATGAGTATGAGTTGAGACTCTTTGTGTTTTGGTAGTGGATCTAACTTCTTCAATCTAGACATATAAAAAGTTTTACTTTAAGTTGAGTGGCCATGATTTTATTATTATGTGGCAAAAATGATTTAAATATATTTAAAATCAAATGAAATCTAAAATGTTGCATTAATAAATAAGCATTTTGGCTGTTATAAAAATTATATAAGGGAAGTATTTTAAAAAAAATTGAAGATAATTTGAAGATAAAATGAATGAAATTGATCATTATGTGTATGCTCTTTGGCCACCATTCACATCACCATGGGGTTATGCTTAGTAATAAATGGGTTAACTGAGCGATGTCTTAAGAGTTTGTGCTATTACAATAGAAGAAATGTCCCTTATCGACCAATTCTTGCATCTATCCATCCATTCCTCCCTCGCTTTCTCCTGTACTAACCTTTATCAATTTATCACACATTTATGAGCCTGGTACAACAATAATTGGAATCTAATTCTCTACACAAAGCTTAATCTAATCCATTACATCAAACTCAGCATCTCCCATCAAAATACTAACAATTTTACATCTTTTGACACCTTCCGGTCTTTTCTTTCCCTATGCAATATTAATGCAAATATCGATTTTAAAGTTTGTTTATCCTCCCCAGTTTAGATCTTTTTCATTGTTGTCTTAAATTAAATAATTTTTTACTAACTAAAAATAGATGAGTGTGACCATTTGCTAGTTCATAAGGATCGACTTGGGATGGGTTTATTTTAGGAAATTTTATTTCACCTTATGGAGCGATTCCCACTAACTTGACACCTCTTCTTAAAGTGAATTTCTCCAAACCACAAGCCAAGCCATTATCTACTATGACAGCATCTGTATTAAAAGCTGCTCTTGAGATGCCAGCATAGAATTTTCCCCTTCCTTTTTCTAATGCGCCAATAATATTGATAACTGGAGTCATTTCCACAAATTTAAATTTATCAAGCATGTCCCTAATTGGTAAATTTTTCTTGTAGATGTTATTAACTTTGATTAGTTTTGCTAGTTTTCCTCCTGGAAATAGAAAATCATATGGCTTCCAAAGTTAGTCTTTTCCAAATTTACTAACTTTTGAATTTTTGAGTGTATCACCTACATCTTTTTTTTCCTTATCCTTTAGTGAGCCTATCTTGTCGGCTTCTTCTTACTTATCATGTTATTATTATGGTTAATCATTACTTTTATCTAGCTTCGTAGAGCTTCTCAGATTTTGTCCTTTTATTGGGGAGTCTTGATTTTAATTTTAATTTTCCTATTGAAAATTTTGTGAATTTTGCAGATTCTATTCATCTTCGTTGTTTTCCATTGTAGCGATCTCGATAAATGAAACGAATTACAATAATAATTAAACTTATAAATTGTAAATGATAAATGATAAATTTTAAATTGTATGTAAATCATCTCATCTAAATAAACATGCAATGCAGTTCAGATAATTGTTTAACAAGTAATGTAATGTAATGTAATACTTATTTTAATGAATATCGAATGATGGCGAATTGTAAAAAATAAATTATCATGTTACGCCACTTTACGGAGGCATCGAAACATCGCGTCATTTCATGCTACATGCCAATAGGACAATATGACATCACATCACATGCTCTTTTTACTATTAATTTTGACATTTAACTCAAATTAGTGCGAGAATATGTTAAAGTTCTGCTTTATTTTACGAACTCTACGCTCCTTTTGCCTATCCTTCAAATGAAGTCGAATATAATTTCCAACTATTATCAGCCCAACTATTCTCTGAATCCAAAACTTAAAATTTGTCCAATTATCATCATCGTTATCTAGCTCATACTTAACACTTATCGGAAAAAGAAGCTAGTAATTCTGATTCGATAAATTCAAGTAAATCTCACATCGAATAAAATCGTCCCCATCCCCGTCTGCCTGCTAAAAGTTTTTGATCTATTATTTTTTAACCTATAGCGTAAACTTATAACTGTCCGTAAGTTTATAATAACACAAAAGATTAAACAGACTACCCACGATAAGATTCCCCTAAGCAATCTGGAAATTATCATTACTGTAGATATTTGTGTGGATTATGTCCATCCTGAAAGGGTAAGATGAGGTCTAGTTTTAGCTCTTTTTGTAGAAGATTATGTAGCTGTTTTTTTATTTTTATGAGATTGGAATAAAGTTTGAGAATACGTAGTGTTATTAAGGGAGGAAATTGCATATTTTGATTGTCATGTTTTAGAATCGATGGGAATCTGAGATCATGGTGTTGTAACAACTCCATGGGTGTTTATAAGTGTATATTATTTTGAATTCTAGGACTAAAAAGGTGCCGTTTTATCCAAATCCATAGAGCATGTAAAGTTAGAATGTAGTTAAGCTTGTTCCAAGTTCAAGTGTGATCTATTTCATGAGAGGGTTGTGCTCTATAACATTTATATAGACTAAATCTTCCTTGCATTCGATGAATGTGCTTAAATCTTTCTGATTTATCCAAAAAGATGGATTAATTTTGCTTAAACTTCCAGAATCAGTCCGAGATATGTTGAAAATTCCAATACCATCTTCTAAAAGGACCATTAATTATGTTGACATCGAAAAATCTTTTGAAATAAACTCTTACTGACTTTGTCGCTTCAAAATTGATCGATTTGTGCAAAAATCGTTAGTAAATGGATAGAAAATCGTCTTATAGTAAATTGTATTAAATCTATATCGAATAGGAACCTCAAATACTGCATGTCCGTTAGAATACTGCATTTTAAAGAAGGCATAAGTAAGCCATGAAGGGTTAGCGATTGGTATTACACTAATATTGCAATTTTCACCAGCCATAAGCCTGTGGATAGTAGTTCGGTTCTATTAATCACATACAATGAAAATAATTTAAAATTCTGAAAAGATTTAGCAATTGGTTGTTGGAGGCTTTTTTAACTTTGGCATTTGAATCATTTTATTTTGTGAGCATAAAATCTTTGAATCAGTTACAATGAGACTCATGGGCTCTTTTAGTCCAAACGAAAAAGTGATGAAATCCTGCATTATTCCATCTTATTTAGAGTTAAAGTACTTCAAGCATTGAGTTTTTGTAAAAACATCAGACTAATTAAACTTCAAAAACGGGCAATTTTTCGTAATAAGATCATACTCCGCTACCGGTCCGTCAACATCTGATGGGTTTATGGTAAACTGATAAGAATTATTCTTGGATAAAACTACATTCAGTTTTTTTGATGGTTAAAACTCAATAATTGATGCAGAATTATCGAACACAAACTTTGTCTATATTATTTTTAAAATGTTGTTGTTGTCTATAAAGCTTACATGAACGGATTTTTATTACTCATGATATTACTTTAAGGCACGTTTGTTTTTTAGTTCAAATATTAGACTTGGTAAAGATAGGGTGAATAGGTAATCTCCATTGAAGCCCATAACATTTTAGGCTGGTATGATATTTTGTGTGAAGGTTAAGGGATCTGAAGAACGTTTGGAGAAAGTGTGGGTTAGAATGTTAGTTGTGTTTAGACTTGGTTTATAGACTAAAATTATTGGAGATGAATCTGGCTCTGAGGTTGCTTAGACAAAAAGAAATCCGCTGGTAACTGTATGAAATCCATTTTTTACTATGATATGTCCATAAAGGGGGTATTTTCGCACATAAAGCCACTTGAAATAATCATCAATAATAAACTCTTGTATGAGATCTTCATTATCAGCTTTTGATATAATTATCAGCCTGTTTTATAAAATGAGAACATTTTCAATATCAAAACTTTAGATTTCATGTATTAAATGGCCAATAAAATGATTAGATGCATTTTTTGGAGAATTTGGCTTGGCATAGATCAGAATCTTGTGAAACAGTCTATCAGTTCCTTTATCCTTATCTTTTATTTTATCATTATATTTTATTTTATCTTAATCATTCTAATCCTCTATAGTCAAGCTTTTCTAAATCATATAAACCACCATGAAATTCCTATACCCCTCATCATGCTAAATAGTCTTAATATCCATAAAACTCAAGTACTAAATCTCTTACTTATCAACTTCCAAGTTAAAAGATATCTGATAATTAATCTAATATGACGACCTTCTTACATAATCCCTCTGATAGAAAGTATTTTTCATGATAACAAAGATCTAAACCACCTAAAACCCATTGTCCATCACAAAATAGTTGATCAGTTTTATCTTAACAATATTTTATTAAAAAAAGTCTACCCTCTAACACTAGTCCTCATTCGATGAGATTTTACAGATATAAATGTTATGTCCCTGATGCTATATAAATTTGTCTTGTGCGATTATGATGATCTGATTTGGTTAGTTTATTGTTGAATCGATGTTTATTATTTTTGTGCATCCCGTTATCTTGAATTTTAGAAGATATTTGTCGAAGTCTAGCTAACAGCTTAGGATGTTGTTATTTGTGTAGTAAAATGTTATGATTGGTTATAGTAAGTGTGTGTTTACGGAAGAAGTTAAAAGTCTTTCGTTAGGGAAGTAGTTTTTGATGTCGAGGACGTTTATTTAGTTGTAGGAGTTTATGAATTGGAGAGAGGCGAGTTAGTTTGGCATTTTATAGAATCTTCCCAACGGACCGATTACGGCTTTAGCTAAATCTATGTTGAATATGCTGTTACTGACCACTAAGTCCGTAGAATTTAATTTCATAATACTAGTATCTGAAAATCCTCTTATCATAAAAAAAATAGGCAAATAAATCGATTCCTAACTAGAGATATTCGTCGAATTCGTGATATAAATCGAAAAATTCCCAACAGCTTTCTCTATATCCAACACCACAATATTCGTCTGGACACCCTTATAATAAGTCAAATTCAACAAATTTGTCGCCTGATCATAGATAAAAAAGTAATTCCCTTTCTCTAAATAGTTCAACATCGAGAATAAAAATATTTTTCCATTATCTACAAATTCTATCCTATCTATTAAGTGAGGATAGATTGCCCTAATATTATACACATAAATTGCAGATTGATTATTCTATGGATTTTTGTAGTGCAAACCTAGAAATTTGTTCGAGATTGTATAGCTGATAAGTTTTTAGTTTTAGTCAATGTTCTAAAGTTTTAAGGTTTGGTAGTTTGGTGAGTAGGATTAGAAAATGAAGATTTTATCAGAAAATATTATGTAAATACTCTCAATTCCAGATTAATTCCTTGCTGATATGAATTTTTTATCATAAATACTTTCGTTTAATAAAGGGCCACATCTAGAGCTTGCCCCCTAAAAATATGAATACTTGTAAATGTTTATTCCAATAACTGAAGCAAACCCACTCTAAAACTATGTCACATAAGTCGAATTCATCAAGCAATTCATCATGGAAATAGGATTATAAATATTCAAAATACTGTACTAAGTTTTACTCGTAGAAGAGTATTTCATAACATATGCCAAGTTAGGCATCGTTACATTCTTATTACAATATACAATAGGTGATTTTAGGTAAACACCTCCTTATATGATGATTTTTTCGAAATATTTAATATTATAGCTCTAACATTTGGAGTTTGGTGACTCTTGTATTTTAGTAGTTTGTGAGAAGTTTAGGTGAGTGATGAACCCTTTGGTATCTTCTGCTAAGTTATACGAAAATACGTATATGTTTTGAGGGCTTGATTGTGAGCAGAGCACCAATAGTTTATAGCTGCTTCCAGTTTAGGCTATTTATATTTTGGAGCAATTGAGATTCTTTAGTTTTGAATCTGAGCTTATGTTAACAGCAGTCACGCTTGGGTATTAAATATCGGTCGGGATTTTATTTTATTGTTCTTTTTGTGATTGTGGTTGTTTTTGCCAAGAATTTTCTATATTTGCATTTTTTATGGATTTTTTTCTTATGAAGCTAACTGCTCTGTCTAATGTTTTGTATTTAAGCCTAAATTTCTGTCTTTATTTTATAATTTATTTGGTATCTTCTTTTTGTGATTTTTATAAAGAATTTAACTTATTAATATTCATCATTTTTTAAGCATTTTCAAGATTTTCCCTTGACAACTAACTTGTATCTCTATACGAATACATCATAATTATATTTTGTTATAGAAGCAAAAACTTGTTGGGCTGATCATATATAGTATCCATAGCTAAAATCTGATATTCATTCAAATTTATTGTATCTTCTCCTATTTTTGCCCTCATTGCCTAACTGCTTTCAATCGTAAATTTATTTTTATCTATTTCAATATTGAGAATTTATTTTATATTTGGCGAGCTTCTTGACTATACGATCGAAAAGTTTGATGAAAACATGAAATATTAACTAAGATTAATCCTAACATCTTCTCCTTTATTCAGAATAGAGAAAGAAAGCGAAGGAAGATCTTCAGTATTTACCTGATACAAAAAAGAGAATAAGCATAAGAAAATATAGATGAACGTCTACACTTTCCTAAAGAGAATAAAAGTCATTTTTATATTTATACTTATACTAATTTCAAAAACAATCATAATTGAGAGAAAGAATTAAAAGATTTATTTATTTATTAAATTATTCATTAATTTTTTTAGTTCGAAAGTAAACACATTTTAAATTAATTTCCATTTATTCTTATCATTAGCATTATCATTATATATCTAGCATTTAGAGAAGACTATTAGATTTTTTAGAAGTTGAATTTGACTTTGTATTTGTATTTGCGGTTGGCTTTTTAGGGTCCTTTTATTTTTAATCGTCGAGTGTACTCATCAGAAGTTCATTGAACTTCTCTTCATCTCGTATTGGTTTTTCATGCACTCCGTAGACTTATTTTAATTGAGCTTCATTTTACTCTGTAAGTTCGATCTTTTTAATACTATACTTCGTCTAAAGCCATTTCAGAATATTCTCCTAAATCTTCTCCCCATAAATCCACCCCCAACATTTCACCATAACTTTTAGATTCTCTAACTTTTCCTAATTCTCAAACTAAGTGTAAACCTTCTCCCAAATATTCCTAAACATACTATCAATGTCTTTCTTTGCATTCTTTATAAAATATTTGTTATTTTTAAGCATCAAGTCAAACAAGTATAACAAGTAGTAACTTCGCTTATTGTAGATTGTAATTTTTAATGTTTAGTAGACTGATTTGACAAAGTCTTAACACTATTGGTACTTCATGAAGGTTTAGAAAGATAAGCGAACTATTTTTTTGCATTTTGTGTCGTCTTTTTATTATGGGTTCGTTAGCCTGGTTATGTATGCGTTGAATTTGATAGTAGCATCGTTTATTTCTATAGTTGGAAATATTGTGGTTGTGGTAGTTGTATTCGTGTTTGTGCTAGTTAGATTGTTGCTGCTGTTCATAGTTGCCATATTTGCATGTGTGCTCATTATTAATTTATTTACCTCTCAATTGTTATATTATAGGCTAACTTATAAAAAATCTCAAATTTTGAATGTCAAATTTAAAACATAAAAATTGCAAAAATATTTCAAAAGTCAGGTGGTTTCATATTAAATTTTTCCATTATTTTATTAAATTTTAATAAATAAACGTCAAACAACATATAAATAAAAATGGGAAATAATCACCCACACAAATTATCAACCCATAAATGGCTTCCAGCATAAAACTCCATAAATCAAAACCTTTCATATTCAAAAATAAAAAATATATAAAACCTCTACAAAAGCTAAAATAATGAACTTGCATCAAAATATGTCATAAATTCCAGGCAGTACATCTCTTTGGAAGAGTAGATGGAAATTTATTATTACAGAAACACATGCGCAAAACCCTTAGTAAAAGTGTATTAGGTTATACCTGAAAAAGGAAAAGGGTTTTGCTCAAATGAGTCATACCTTGAGGTATATCAGTAGTATATTCCGTATAGGCTCTGTGACATCAGAAATCTTCCACATGAAGCCGGTTTGTATGTGTTCAGTTAAGCCTTATTCGGCTTTGAAGAGCTGTTTTAAAAGGTCGGATCTTTTCCAGTTGATGAACATTTAATTGGATTTAATTATGAAGGTTAAACAAAAGTCTGGTATAATCAAAATTTCGCATCAAATCATAACCCCTTAGATGGAATAATCCTCATGGGTTTAAATGCAAACAAATCAAACTTCGATTAAAAAATGGCACTGAGTCAATAACAAGACATGGTTTAAGATATTTGGCTAGCAGTCGATAAATACTCACTGTTTACTTAGCAGTTCAGACAGTAGAGCAAAGGATTTATTTAATGCAATTTTAGGCAAGCCCGAAGCCTTGTATAAAATTAAATACAAAAGCGTCAAGCTTGTATACCAGATAGAATACGATTTGGACAGTCCATTCTAAGGCAAAATAATACGAATTCATCATCTCAATAAGCTAAAAATCAGTTCATAACTTCGCAGGTAAATCAACCGAACTACAATGCCAATTATCGATAAACTCATACTAGCGTGAACATCAGTCCAAATACAAATGCAAATATTTCAAATCTTAATCAAGGGCCAATTCAAAATCAAGTCACTTAAACAGGATTAAATTTAAATTAAAACTTAAGCTAAAGCCGACAGCGCCTCCGAACCCCAATATTTCAAAATAATTCCTCTTACGAACCCTCAAATACTAATAATTATCCTCCATTCCCATTCTCATATCAAACAACAGCAACAAATCAGCAAAACCTTAGCCAAAACATTCACACAAACAACCTTCGCAATCTTTATCCAAGCCAATATCAATATAATCAATATTGATCATTAAAGTACATCCGAATTATAATTGCATATACCTACTCAGAAACCTAAAACTTCATAAACCTCTGTCATTATTAGAAAAATTATTTTTATATTTATATTTATGCAACTTTTTAAATCAAATAAATTAAAATCAAGTCAAATCAAATAAAACTGTATAATTTTTATTAGTATTCAAAAGATTGAGATTGAGATATTCGTATAGGTATAGATGTGAAAATCAATATCAATAATGAAATGAAGTGAAGTGAAACGATTATTTTTTTTATCAGTGTCATTGCTTTTGAAGACTTTTTAAAAATAGTTTCTATTGATTTTGGTTCCTGAATAACTTTTAGTTGTTTATCCCTGAACTGTATTTTGAAGGATCCAGTGGCTTGTCTATTCTCTATATCTACATCATGGCTAATCTTAGAACCACGTTTCGATATTTCTAACTTGCATTTTTGTGTGTCCTGTTGTGATCTGTAGTGGATATGAATCTATTGAGCTTTAGGACATGATGCTAAATTTATCTGTTTTTTATCATAGTGGCATTGAACTCTGGGTTTGCAGTCATTTTATTGTTATTATTATTAGTAATTTCGTCTGTAAAATTATGTAGGTTGGCATGTGTTCGAGCTCTTAAAAGCGTCGTTCCTTACATATTTTTTACCTTAAGTGTATTAAAAAAGTTATGTTTAACCACTTTATTCTATTGCTCAAGAAGCCTATATTTTTGTGTACTAGTCTCATCAATGTAAATCTAGCCTGTCGATTTTTTTTATTTTTCAGAATACTTGAATCTTACATTTTTGCCATCAAAAGTGGAGGACTATTTGTTATCAGTTTAATCAGTTTAATGTTTAGCTTATATTTTTTATCCTTCTTAAAATGTTTATCCTTTTTTGATCTGTCTTTGTCTTTACATTTGCAACTATTTTTCTAATTACTTTTACTTTTCTACAAGGTCCACCAAATTTATGTTTGCATGAATATCCTTATCCTTATCATTATTATTATCGTTATCGTTATCCTTATCCTTATATACATTCTTATTATTCTTATTATTCATATTCTTCAAGTTTAACGTGTTTGTATTTTATTTTGATTGATCTTACTTTTTTACTTAACGCTTTGTTGGAGATGTTGGCTTATTTTGCTTTTTTTTATTTGCGCTCTATCTTTTTTACTTTTTGCCTTCCTCTTTTAATATTTTATTCAAAAAATCATCATTTTCATCATCTGACTATAGTTCCACCTTCCTTTTTGGTTTATCTAAGGCCAATAGCTATCTGTATGTCCTATGCTTTGCTTTAATGTATGCTGGCTTTTATAATACTGGTTTAGAGTGAGATGAAAAAAGTGTTTGCACTTTCATTTTAATTTATGTACTCTTTTTCATTTGCTTTTTGTAAGTCTTTGTGTTTATTTTATTTTATTATAGTTTTTAGATCAATTATTAGATTATACAGCTAAAATTGGCTTAATGGCATGATAAAAATTTTACCTTCAAATTTGATCAGTATAAAAATCATTTCCTTTTACTTTACTCTACATCATTCCGCTTATACAGGATTATCAAAGGTGATCGGACCTAATTTTCCCTCCCTTAAACTTATCAAAATTTTATCAAATGCCGCATCGTAATCATATAACCCATATCTTTTTCTAATCGATTGGAGATACTAGTGCGCAGTTTTTGGCTTCTATACTCTTAGGTTTTTGTAATATTTGTCATTTTTGTCAAATTAAAAATACTAGATCATATATTCTACGAGGACAAATTTGTCGACGATATTTTATTTTATTA
>DYPS01000046.1:0-9997 GCA_020719775.1 Desulfosporosinus sp.
ATTTATTCTCTCATTTCTCAATATTCTGAAAAAATTAAACAGCTATTAGCTTAGAAAAATCTCAAAGAATAATAGGGAGAAGAAAAGAGTATAATTGATAAGAGAGATAAGACTTATTAGATAAAACTATTGATCGATGAGCATATCCAATCAGTCGAAAATAGCTTAAACCATGTTTAAGGGTTGACCAAGATTGAAATATAGTCTCTGATTTTTGCAGAGCTAAAGAAACTCCTGTCGTGCATTCCCAAGTCAATTCAGATGCTGAAAAATTGATCTTGACTAAAATTTAAGTTAATTCTTTCATTTTACTTATTAAGCATCTCCCACTAAAATGAGGAGGAAATAAAACAACAAAAATAATAAAAATTAATTTGCATTCTTCTCACTCGACTTGGACTGGGAATATGAATGAGCGGCTTTGCTCATTTAAAGGAGATACATGCTTTCCACATTGTTGAAGACTGCGATAATTTTTAAGATATATCTTAAATTAATTCACAGTATATTAATGTATTCAACATTGAGTTGAATTTGTAAAAAATAATATTTCAACAATGAGCAAAAAGGATAAAGTTCACATTAACTTGGTCGTCATTGGTCACGTCGACTCCGGAAAATCAACCTCCACTGGTCATCTCATCTACAAATGCGGTGGTATTGACAAGAGAACCATTGAAAAATTCGAGAAAGAAGCTGCTGAAATGGGAAAGTCTTCCTTCAAATACGCTTGGGTTATGGACAAGCTTAAGTCAGAGCGAGAGAGAGGTATCACCATCGATATCTCCCTTTGGCAGTTCGAAACCCCCAAATATCACTTCACTATCATCGATGCCCCTGGACACAGAGATTTCATCAAGAACATGATCACTGGAACCTCTCAAGCCGATTGTGCCATCCTCATGATCGCTTCCCCACAAGGAGAGTTCGAAGCTGGTATCTCCAAAGAAGGACAAACCCGTGAGCACGCCCTCCTCGCTTTCACCCTCGGTGTCAAGCAAATGATCGTCTGCTGCAACAAGATGGACGAGAAGAGTGTCAACTTCTCTGAGGAGAGATATCTCGAAATCAAGAAGGAAGTCTCTGAGTTCTTGAAGAAGGTTGGATACAAACCCGACACCATTAACTTCATCCCCATCTCTGGTTGGGAAGGTGACAACATGTTGGAGAGATCCGCCAGAACCCCCTGGTACAAGGGTCCCACCCTCATTGAGGCCCTCGATAAGATCGAGCCCCCAAAAAGACCCACTGAAAAGCCACTCAGACTTCCCCTTCAGGACGTCTACAAAATCGGAGGTATTGGTACTGTCCCCGTCGGTAGAGTTGAAACCGGTATCCTCAAGCCCGGAATGAGTGTTACCTTCGCTCCCGCTGATGTCAAGACTGAAGTCAAGTCAGTTGAAATGCATCACGAATCCATCCCCGAGGCTATTCCCGGAGACAACGTCGGATTCAACGTTAAAGGTCTTTCCGTCAAGGATATCAAGAGAGGATACGTTTGCGGAGACAGCAAGAACGATCCCCCAAAAGAAGTTGAGTCTTTCCTCGCTCAGGTCATCATCATGAATCACCCCGGACAAATTGAAAACGGTTACACCCCCGTCCTCGATTGCCACACTGCTCATATTGCTTGCAAGTTCCACGAGATCACTGCCAAGATCGACAGAAGAACCGGTAAGGCTACTGAGGAAGAGCCAAAGTTCGTCAAGAACGGAGACTCTGCCTTGATTGTCCTCAAGCCCACCAAGCCCATGTGCTGTGAGTCCTTCACTGAATATCCTCCTCTCGGAAGATTCGCCGTCAGAGATATGAAACAGACCGTTGCCGTCGGTGTCATCAAGGGAACCACCAAGAAGGAAAAGAAATGAGCTGATTGTAAATACAAAATCATTAAAAACACTCTTCAATTATTAACTTCATCATAAACAATAGACTCTATTAATAGATATGTAATAAACTCACGCAGAGGGAAATGTAGGCAATGTCCTGGGATTTTAGGGGCAAACTGAAGAAGTGACTTACGCTGGGCAATCAGTGGAAGTAAGTCATTTGTAGAAATTGAAGGCCGCTTTGGACTTAGCTGAGACTATGCCACCATCTAAAATAAGAAAGAATATGGTTGGCCTAATAACTCTCGCTCCTTAAATCGAAGAGAACCTGATGTAAAAGATCGATCTCCCCTTATGTTTTTTCTTACCTATTTGCAGAAATCGATGAATCCGATCCCAATCAACCATTCCTCAAAACCTAATTCAATCGAGATGGAGACTCATATCGCTCTTGCATAACCAATAAATACTATCCTCCTTCATAAGGCTATATTCCTAGTGAACAATATCGTTCAATATAATAACTTGGCTACCTGATGCTCAGCGAATATACTAAACTGTATTATGGTAGCAGTGCTGTCGGCAGTTTCTTTATTTCAGAGGGAAATGATGCCAATCACTTTAGTTGTGGTTATTTCGCTAAGAAATGTACTATTTGATGAAATTAGAATGTAATGATGGAGAAGAGACATTTGGAGGAAGTTGGGATTCTTTCAATATTGCTGATATTGAGCTGTAGGGAGATGAAGCAACAATTAAATTGAATACAACCATTCTTATCGAAATGAATTCCTAACAATAAAAGAGAGGGATTGTCGATCTCACTGGATTTTTGAAGAAGAAGGTAAAATCAGCAAATATTTAGAAAGTTTAAAAACGTAAATTGGGGAAAGAGAGATTATAAAGTGTTATTGTGGCATTTGGATAAATGGTTGAAGATTTGTAGACAAACATGAGACAGCATCTCTAATCCATTTATGTGAGTAAAACTCAATAAATAATTTTTACAACCAGATTCTAAAACACAGTAGCCTAGGTCGTTCATCGCAAAACATTGGCTCAAAATTTAAAGGAAATTCATTTACAAGGTTGATAGTTCATGCATAATTGCAAATTAACCTGCTATTTATTTACAATTATAATTATGTTTTGATACTATGAGATGACGAATAAATTATATAAGTTTTCACAATAATTTAATGCTATGATAATAGCCTATTGTCTGTCTGTCTACGCTATTAATTTTTTCAAACAACCTACCTTTTCCGTATCTTTGCCGGGTAATCCAGACCTTCAAACTTCGTCTCATTAACCAGCAAACAGGCGATTGTACAGATAGTACCATTCTTGATGCCAAAAAAATCAGCCCCAGTGACTTCCCAGTACTCATAAAACTAAAGGGAGGCGAACGATTGTTAATGAAAGTCAAACTATTAGCAGTACAACCAAAATAAAACGAAAAACTTATGGCGACTGGAGTTGTAAATTTCTCTAAAAATGATATAGATAACAGTTTACGTGTTCCAATCTATGACAATCGACAGGGCATTGAAGAAGTCGCGCTCTGCAGCATAGACTTTTTTGTTTCTGGATTTTTGCATGAAAAAGGTTACAATGTAAATTTGGATAAATCGCGAAGTAACAATGATGATTGGAGATAAAGAAGCTAGGATGCTGTTTATTCGCAAATGTCCTACACTGTGGAATCTGAAAATTAGCAAAAGGATATGAAAGCAGAATCAAAAGTTCCATAAACTAAAACAATTAAACATACCAATCTAATAGGAAAAGGAAAAGAACGATAAAATAATAATAATTCTTTTGAAAAAGTAGAGGAGCACGATGCTCAGATTCATAATGATTAAAAGAAACATAATAAACACATATAAAATAAGACAAATGACATACTCAAATTCAATTAATCATCACATCAAAAAAAAAATAACAGTGTTGGTCATCAATAAAAGGAAATTGCACTCCCTCTCGAAAATTCAATATATTTAAGTAGTCCTAGGGTTAGGCAATAATCTACATCTGTACGTGTATAATCCCTGGTGAAAAATTAGGAACAGAAAAACAATATTTAAAAAGATAGTATTGATGAATTTTTGAAGGATTAAACAATTAGGTTCAAAAATAAATAAGATGGATCTGAAATTGGACAATATAAAAGTATTTAAAGTCCTGAAAAATTAATATAAAAAGTTTAAGAGAATTAAAAGTTATTGAAACAACTTAAAAAATATTTGCTCAGTAAAAGAATATAAGAGGAGTCAAATTCAAGCAGAAATTAGCCAATAAAATAAAGACCTTCAAAAATCAGGAGAAAACATGCTAATATCGAACAGCTAAAATCTTATCGGTTGTATGATCAAAAATAATAAATTATATCAAAAAAAATAAATGATTCTTCTTTTAGATAACCATACTATGAACCAATCAGAGAGAGTGATTTGAAAAAGAGGATTAATTCTTTCAGTCAGCAACCTTGGGGTTATGTTAAAAGTTATTCCGAATAAGCTGCCAAAATTTCAAAAGAAACAAAATCAATTTTGTAAAATATAGATAATGATTTAAAAAGGACAATGACAGCTAAATCTGAAGAGGATAAAAAAAATATAGGGGTATATTAAAATACCAATCAAAGTTTGAAAAAAATATAGGACAGATAATTAAAAAAGACAGCCAATAAAAAAAAACATAAATTTGATTAAAAATAATATAAATTTTTAATTAAAAAGTTTTATACTTCCGATTAACGTTAGTCATAATATGATAATTCCTTTGATAAATTAAGAAACAAGAATTTACTTTAAAACAACTCTAAACATAAAAAAAAAGCAAAAAAAGAGCCAAAATCTATAATAAGCGAAGAGTAATTATCTGCTATGAGAGACATAAATCAAATAAGAAATGGTAATCGTAATAATTATAAATTTAAAGTAGAAAAATAAGAAAATAAATTAAAATAATTTTGGGAAAAATTAATAATAAAAAAAAAGTTATAAGAAGACAGAGCTGAAAAGAAGTAAATTTAGAAACACAGAAGAAGCGTAGACAGTGCAATCTCTAAAAAACGGCAAAAAATATAAATTATGAATTAATCTTCAATCTTAGACTAGAGCAACGATTCAATAAACAAATCAAAACTTTATGGAATTATCCCCTCAAAATCAAAAGCTAAAAAAGTATATTAATCTTCACGACCTATTGAAGCTGAATAAATTATCCACACTACTAATTTATATCCACTTCGAAACATTTCAATAGAGATAAAAAATATTTCAATAACTCAACCATAAATAGCAATTGACGGAGACATCACTGAAGCAATTGGTAAATTTGTGAGAATTTCAATAAAAGACAAAATAGCTTATTTCACCTAAATTATTTTTAATGGAGAATTTAACAGTATTTTATGGCGACTAGAAAGCTGTATTTTTTCATAATTATCGGGAAATTAAAAATTGTAAGTATAAGTCTATGAAACTATCGACAATAAAATAACATCTTTGGGAAAATCATACATTAGAGTCAATAAACTTCATTTTTTGAGGAACAATCATATTTACAACGGACAGTTTATTTATCAAAATAGACTTAATGGTTAATATACTCTCAGTTTTGATATTGCTGAAGAATCACCCTTTGAAATTATTGAGGAGGAAGATGAATAAATTAAAGTGAGACCCAATGTTGGCATCAACAATCAATCAAAAAATAGAACGAGATTTAAAACAGTGGGTTCTTAATAGAACAAGAACAATCTTTTGAAAAATAATAAGAAAAATAAAGATTAAGAAAATGATGGAGGATTCAATATAAAGAATACTTTGAAAAAATAAAGCAAAATTAGCAAAATTGTTGATTTACAAAATTACAATTTGGAAGTAACTCAAAAAAAATAAATGTAAGAATCAATGATGCTGCCATCAGGATTAAGGCAATAGTAATGAACTTTTAAACACTTGGAAATAGTGAGTTATTTATATATGTTATATGCTATATTTACTTGTACTATTTATGCTCCAAACCGAAATATTTGTTTTTCTCTAAAAATGCAGAGTAATACTCTCAAAACTTAATCCCATCCAATTATACTGCACTTAATATGCTAATTTTATACATAATTTGTTAGTATAACATAACATGGTCACTTTGACCAAGTATTTTTTATATATACTAATAGGCCTAAAGAGCCAAACCCATATCTATTTTATAAATATGCTAATCAGTTCAAAATGACAACTATTATTTGCATTCGTGACTATTATTTGTTTTGTAAATAATGGCAAAAAGCTATAGTTCTATTACATCATCCTCAATAATTGTAAGTTAAACACAAAACTTGAAGATTAAGAAATAAAAGATGAGAAGTAAATAATTAAGCTAACTTGGTAAAGCTTAATTTTAAAATTCATAACAGAATATATTTAATAATGAAATCTGGACATGGATGCTAACATATATGAAATATTTAAACATAATATCTCTTGACGAGTCTTTGGCCGAGACCGTATTTTTTATTGAATAATTTTTTTACATTATTGATATAAATCATTTTACTTCACCAAACTTCACAAAGGATTAAGATTTAAGAAAATTGTTGGCATTGACTGAAGTAAGCAGAAAAGCTGATCTGTCCTTTAACTCAGACTGATAATTCGACCCTCCAATAAAAAGAGAACTCATCAAATCTTGTTTATTTAAAGGAATGAATTTAGTTGTTATAAAAACTTGGTTCCACACTGATGTTATTTAACTTTGACTGCCAATCATAAATTTAGAAAATTGAATGTTGGGATGGCAAGCAGTAAGGATCTATATTAAAAGATAACTACTTAAGAATCATCAGCATTTAAAAATTGCATATACTGCTCTATGGTTGCCTATAACACATTAATTAAATTTGGAATATGAGCCAAAGACTATAGTTTCTAATTTTTATGAAGCATGCATTTATTCTAAGCATTGTTATTTAGTAAAAGTCCACTGTGAGAGTAAGAATTTTAAAGTAAAATCAAAATTTTATTGTCTTATTTAATTGCAATTTTGGCATTTGTACCAAAAGTTAGAATTTTGCTTTTATGAATATTTCCATTTTTAAGTTGTGCAATCCAAGTTTGATCATCAACGTTGCCAAAAACTAGGAAAATGTCAGTTTAAAATGAATCAGTTTTCAGAAAATAAATGCTGGAAATGGAATCGATTTGTTAATGTGGCATATAGTTTGAAACTCCATACTGTTGAGGAGATTTTAGATCAGCTTCAATGGAATAAAGATTAAAGTATGTTGGCATGGAAGTTCGAGTTATATAGTAAATATAATTTTTGGAAGAATAGGAACTGATATAACTTGCAATTGCTCGTGTATTAAGCTTTTGAAGTAGTGAGTTATAGGAAACAAAGATTACATCTTGTTCTTTGGATGCCATTTTGTTGACTGTTGTTTTCATTACAACCACAATATTATCCTTCAAACCATGAAGTGATATTATTTATTCATCTAATTCTATTGTTTTGTATAGGCTAATTTGCTGAGATTGATCATCCATAATTAAAGTATTAAGTATGTTTTCTATATTAAATTTAAAATACTTGTCGTTCCATTCACTTTTATTTGCCAGTATACCACGAGTCTATCCTTTGAGCTTGTCTTTGCTCCATCACTCACATCAGTCAACTTTGCAATCTTCATTGATGTTATGAACTACATCCATAACTTATTCTGGCTAAAGTTCCAAGGAAATGCTTTGTCAGTGATGAAACTTTTCATATAAACCGAAAACATTTCGGGATCTATATTACTAGCAAAAGCTATTCCATTTATGGTTCTATTATGCTTGTTAGCACAAGTTGGGTTCATTAGCTTTTTTAAAGAGGACAATATTTGATCTTCATTGGAAGGTTCCCAAAAGATCAAAGGATATTAAGGATACTTATTCATCCAAGTTGGAAATCCATCCTTACAAAGTCTATCAATTTCCTTATAAATAATATTGAAATTTTTAAATCTTCCTTTATAATCTCTTGAATCATCAGGGCGATTTGAACCAGATTGTAAAAAAAATGGACTATTTGAAATCAATTTTCTTTGTGGAGTGCAAGCCTATTCTCCAACTCTGTTTGTTAAGTCATAAATTGAAGTTGATGAGTGCTTGCAAACTGTATCATATTATAGCACAAAATCTCCTTTTACTGTGACGTGAAGTTTCTTGTATTTTTGAAGAAGTTGAGCCAATGCATAAATGAAGTCTTCAGCGATTTTGTTTTTAAATTAAAAACTGAACTGAATATCAATCGCGACAAATAAAATATCAATTTGTGACTAAAATGAAGCTAAAAATTGATCTAAAAGAGAAACAAATTAATTTGAAGTATTGAAAAAGTGTTTGAAATTTGGTTGAGAACTTGCATCGCCTCTCATTGCAATACAACACATTTCTTAAGCAAAAAATGATGAATTAAAACAGGTGTTTTGCCCTTTCCATGTTGAATATTGCTGACAGGAAGCTTTGTTAGCCATAGAAGCATCGAATTTGAAATACTTAGTTTTTCTCATCATCAAATTGCGAGTGTAATTGAGATCATTGAATGAGTGTGCTTGATAAGGAAGTGATCTACATATGATAATATTTACTCGGCAGTAGCTGTAAGTGATGAGTCTAGTTAATATTGAGAAGAAGCTTGAATAAGCAGTAAAGCCAAACTAAAGACAATCACAATAAATCTATGCTTGAGAATATTTGTCATAATTGATTATTAATCTAATATTCAAGTCTAATATGATCTTTATTATTTGGCAAATGATATCGATTAATTATGAATCTATTAATAAAAATTAAAAGGAATTTAATGTTATGTCAATCATTCTTCTTCTTAATCGAGCAAGCCCTATTGACGTTCATAGTTTTAGTTAGCAGCATCGATTAGGGCATCGAAAGCATCATTAAGATGCTTGTATTACACTGACTCCCATACTTTCTCCATCATTATCAAGAATTTCTGAGTAATCATATAGTTGATTCTGAGACTCAAAATGGAGACGGTTTCGTTGGACTCTTTAAGAATCTTTTCTTTGTTTTCAACTTCATGGGACAGTGCTTCATTTTCTTATTTGTAGGTTCTGATTTCTTCCATCAGGGCGTTTTGCCTATTGATGAGTTCGAGTCTTTCCTCTAAGCTAGCATCATAATCATGATCAATTTTCTTCTTATACATAACTTCGATGAGTGATCTGAAGGCTTTTGCTTTTGCTTTGTAGCTTGATCCTGTGCTAATCTTAGTAATTGTCTAGAGGGCACCATATTTAGCAATGTAATCATATTCTTCTTTAGATTTTTTGGTGATTTCAGTATGAATAAACTCGAGTTTTCTTTCAGGATGGGCATTGTATTGCCATTTCTTAACTTGTTTTGTGAAGTTTCTTCTGAATACTCTATCGATGATGCTCAAGGATGCTTTCTTGTTAACATTTAGAACAGCTTCAAGTTTAGAGTTGTCTTGGGCAATAGGTTGTTGAACAGGAACAGCAGGTTGAACAACTTGTTTAGGTGGTGATACAGGTCTTTGGTTTTGTACTTTAGGGACAGTTCCTTTAGAAGATTCGACACTTCTTCCATATTTATCAATTGTTAAGAAGGCTCTGAACAAATTAAGCTCATATTGTTTTCTTATGTTATTATAAAGCTTTTTGAGCTTGACAATGACGGCAGCATTGTATTGAACTCCTGATGAATCCATATTGAATTTAAGTCTCCAGAATGATTTTTGAATATTGATCTTAGTATTCAAAGAAAGGATGGTTGCAGATTTTTTAAACCAAGGATTAACTCTTTCTTATTCAGCATTTGCTTTAAGTTTACCAAGAGTATGTTTGAGATTGTTGTTTGTAGTATGAATCATCTTGGAGAAATAGTTATGAAGATGTTGAATATTTCCAAGGTCATATTGTTTCTTACAAATAATAGGTGAGACAACTTTGTCAACTGAAGTTTGACAATGTTCAAATAGTAATGCAACAGCTTTGCAACGTTTATAGAGTAAATCGTTATTGACCATTTGAATCCATCTGTTGTAGAACTTCTTTTGTCCACCCATAGTGACATTGATGAGTTGGATGACTGATCTCTTCTTGAAAGCTTGTCCCTCTTCGAATTCGTTCTTGA
>DYPS01000046.1:10097-21945 GCA_020719775.1 Desulfosporosinus sp.
CCAATTTGCATTCGTTCAATAATTTAGTCTTTTCAGTGATGCTCAACCATCTGTTGTAGAACTTCTTTTGTCCACCCATAGTGACATTGATGAGTTGGATAACTGATCTCTTCTTGAAAGCTTGTCCCTCTTCGAATTCGTTCTTGAAGGCACCGAATGATCTCTTAAGTGTGCGGTCAACGAATGAAGATAGTCCTTTTTCGAATCTTGAAGCCTTAAGGAAAGCAGCATTATCTTTTCTTTCAGGTAATTTTTTCCATGCTTACCATCCATTTAAAACTTTACCAATTTTTGTCATCATTAATCTTTTTAAGAAATTTTACTGTATTTTTTTTATTCTGGTTTCTTTTTCTCCTTATATTCTTAATTCTTTCATTCTTTTTATCCAGAATTTAAAGCTTTAATTTCTTCTCTTTTTAGCGCATTAAATTAATTTTTCTGTTGCCTTGACCTTAACAGATCCTCCCTTGACTTTAATTTTTTAGAAGAAATCTCTCATATTTCTCTCAACAAATATTCTTGAATATAAGTAAAGCATCACTGTCATTCTTTTGACTCTAGGATGAACTTTTAATTTTCTTCCTCTAATTTTACTGAAAAGTCTATAGAATGAACTTGTCTTATTGATGTTTGTGTAAAGAACGAGATTATCAGCTGCTCTTTGGAAAAGATTTTCTCCTGTACCTGTTGAAACCATGTACCATCTCCAGAAAGCTCTTTTGAGATTAAGTCGAGGGTATTCTTTGAGTCCCATAAGCATTTTTCCTTTGAATTTTTGATCTGAAGAAATTTTTTCAGAAAGTGAATTAGCTCCTCCATATTGTACAATTAGACTTCTTAAAGCTTGCTCTTTTCTTTCTTTAATTTTATTGTTGACCATAATAGACATACTGAGCATGAAATTCTTCAATATGAAAGGATTGATTTTACCTTGTTTTGAAGTTTATTTAGTTCCTACAATGGCATTAAATCCTGGAATGTATTTTCCTACAAGTTTTCTTTGAAGAATTCTAGCAATTTCTGTAGCTCCTTCTATTTCTGCTAATTGATCCTAATAAATTTGAGCTCGAACAGTCTCGAGGAATTCTTCTTGTTCCCGACGCTCATTTTCAACTTTTTATTCGATGAGTTCGACAAGTTATTTGCAATGAGCTGGATTGGCAGAAAGAATTTTGAATTGAGCTGCCTCTTCTTCGGTAAGGGGTTCAGAGGGAACAGGGATGCTTCTAGCATGAGCAATGATCTTTTCGAAAACTCTAGACTTCAATTCTTTTTGTTGATGATGTTGGATGAGTTTGATCTGTCCTCTAAGGAAGCCGACCTGTTTTTCATACCACTGAAGTGATCTGAGAATGTTCTAATCAATTTTGACGGCTGAATCCTTGTTATCGGCTTTAAAGGATGATCTATAATTATGTGACATTTACGCGTAGTCGAAGGACGACAGCACGTTAAACTTGGCTTAGAACGAAACTTTGCTTTGAGGGGTAGTATCTTTGTTGATGACAACTCTATGATAATGGATAGAAATACTTCTCCATGACGCAAAATATCTTATGAAATAAAATATAAATTAACACAAAAGAATTCAATTTATATCTCCCACCACTTAATAATCAGCAATCCAGCACATTAAAATAATTCTATTAATCAAAGTAAAGTAGTCCCTTCATTTTCCCAACATCTGAAAAAAATTCAGCTGGTTATATCACCATATTGATTGGTTAGAATAATTTGCTTCTTGCAGCTACTTTTGGCCTGATAGTTGAAATAATACTGACTATTAGGTCCATATTAGTTTATATAATGATAGATCTTAAACAATTTAGTCTAACAAACTCAATTAACTCTAATACAAACAAATATTCTCAAAAACTAAATGGTGTTTTATGTCGTAATTTAACTTTGAACTGATTTAGTAGCATACTAATGAAATTAATTGTTAAATCTTTACTTGTCTTATCTTTATTCCAACTTAGTTTTGGAATTATTTCTGATTAATAGTAAAACTTATTTTTCTATATGCTAAAAAACAACAGTGACGGCTTCAAAATATGTCAAAGTCGATAGAAAATTCGTCCCAGATCTTCAATTACGAAAAGATCAATTGATATCTATGCTGAAGTAGTTCCTCTCCACCGAAGAATAAAGCACGCATATCATATATCAAGCATAACTGATATAAATAGAGATACAAAAAGCTTTGTAAGAACATCTACAACTTATCAAAATAAGCTTGACTCGGATAAACCTCAAACTGTTTATAACTGGCTAGACTAATTCGAGCAAAATATTGTCAAAAAAGCAGTTGGAACATCTTTTTAATACCCATTTACTAAATATCAGCAGTCAACGAGATTGATTGATTCAAAGGGATATAAAAATGTTAAAGTAATGCAGAAATTATAGAAATTACCCAATTTTGTAAAAATTATGAGAGAAGATCTTCGAAAAATACATGAAAAGTTCTAAAATACTGAATAAATGACAATGGTCACAAAACCCAATCAAAAGTGAACCAACTGATGCCTTATTCAGGATTACTACTGATGTTTTTTCAATTGATGTTAATTACGATTAAATACTTAATTTATATAAAAATCTGGCGGGAGCATCAAATTGAAGATTTGGTCAATTTATGTTTTTTGTTAACATCTTTTAAATGTAGTACTTTTGGCTGTTCAGTTTCTACTGACAATAGTTTTTAGATCCTACGATCACTCTCAGCTTCATCTTCTTATGCTTCAATTTTGTTTAAATCAGAAGATGGTTTTCCAGATTATGATGAACCATTCTATATAATATTATCTAATTAATTCACAGGGAATGGATTTATTTTTTCAATTAAGATCTGTCTTCCGATTGGTTATTTAGGATTAGTTTTGGTTTATTTGTATATTTTATAAATGTCCTTAATTTTCTTTTAATTTTAATGAAATGGATTTAGATATGAATTTGTATGAGCCTTATCAAATCTTAGACGATCTTCTTTGATCATCACCAGCAATTCCTTGAATGAATTTTTATGCAAATTGTCAATAGTTTCTTTAAATAGAAACTAATTAAGATTGGGATTCAACATAAAAGTGGCTCTATTTCTTTAATTCAAATTCAAAGTATACAATATCTTCAAAACAGGTTCATAGTATTTATTGTCATGCATGGAATAAGAAGGAAGTTAATTACTAATTGAACTAATTCTACTGATTATTGTTGGTAAACGATTTCTATTTTTTATTTACTCAATATTTGAAATAAAGCGAGTATTGATCCAAAGAAATAGTTTTAGTAAATATTTTTTGAAGAACATATAAAGAACTATTAGAGTACCTAAAATTGGGTAGTACATGAAACGGATATAGCGCTGGGATACACTTTTGGTTTACATAACTCCACCTAATAATAAGGGAGCCATCAAACAGGAAAAACATACTCCGAAAAGGACCATTCTTATCACTAAATGATTAATACTGTGACTGAAAATAAGTGGCATTTGGCAATAGCGAATAAAGATTAATTTATAGGACCAGTACAGCAGAATTAATGAAAATAGACCAAAAATCCAAAGAATTGGCATAACTGCAGAGAATAAGAGGGTGAAGAAGATAATATTGAGTGCTAGTGCATAGATGAACTATATTTATAGTACTTCTCCCTTCAGATAGGAATCCATTTGTTTGTTGGTCGGTTGTTTTTTAGCAATATGCTGACAGACATATTTCCTAATTACACTATAGACAATATTGAAAATTGATGAAATATTAAATGAAACTAATGAAATTAGAGCTATCTTAGCCGATGTTGTAAAATACCACTCAGTTGTAAAGTCAGTGTAGAGATAGACTGTCCCAATAGGCAATATGCTATAAACATTGCTGAAAAGAGAAGAAAAGAAACGATTGATTGATATGACTGTTTATTCTCCCATCGCTATCTACATATTGGAGACCAGTTGCAAAATACCAGAAATGCAGAAATAAAATACAAATGTTATCACAATTTGAGACTATAACTTTTTAATTTCAGTACTATGCCGACGAACCACAACTACATTTTTCATCAATTCGGTAAATAAAAATTTAAAAATAGAAATAAGAATGGGAAGAATGAGTGATAAAGTTATTATCTTTATGAACAAACCTGAATATTATTGACAAAGTTAATATTCATCTGAAAAGTCATTGATTGAAAGACTTAAGCAGAAATATTTGGTAGCTATTGAATCGTTTAGAGCAATTATTTAATTTCTAGAATAATTGCTATATTTCGATGACACCAAATTAGTTTGAGCCAAAGCCAGTAAAAATATTATTGTTATACTGACAGCCAACACTATTATTAACAAAGCAAATTGAAACAGTATCCTTAGAACCATATTTCTAGTTGATAACGATACATTTTCCCAATTAATACCATCAGGTTACATTTTGCAAGGCTCAATCTTTAATTTATCTCCTTTAAACAGCAATTATTCATCAATGTTGGAGCTCTGACAGCAATTTGTGACTATGCCATGCTTGCCATAAGCTTATAGACATCTCTATCGTGTGGAAACATCAGTAAACGTAATGAAGGCAGAAGCAGGTTGATATCTTTGTATTTTATGATCTTTCATTTTGATGTAGTAGTAGTAAAATTAATTGAAAAGACTTATGAGGGTCAAACAATTATGGTGCTATCTGTCCATGCAGACCAAACTACGTTAGATTTTATACTCGTCTATTATGTCGTTTATCTATTTATAATGAAAAAGATCTTATTTGAATTCTTTCACTGAAAATATTTCTTTAATATTTCCAAAATTAGTCTATAAAAATTATTTCAAAGAAGACTAAGAATAGCCATTGGGTATCTATGTAAGAATGACAGTATAATAAGATGGAAGCACTCTCACCTATGAACAGCTTAGCACTTCAAACGACTCCCTTTCTTTCCAGTAAACAACTCCAGCTGTAAATAATACAAGTCCAATGAAATTAATAATTGGCACAATGATTTAAAATCTCTATTAAATATTACCAACGGTTGTCATTGCTATTTTGGCCTCGAAAGTATTTGTTTTATCTAATGTTAATCAAAGCGTACAGATAGTACGAGAATACTATTGTCCTGAGGCTAGCAAACCTACATTTATAACTGCAAAAATAGAAACAATGACAAACAGGAATATTACCATTTTGATTGATTTGAACATTAAGTAGATTCCTGGTCCATAGTTTTTAAACTCATCAATATGGCAGCAAATGGAATATTTTTACCCTTCATTAGATCTAAAATACCTGTTTTATTTTTAAGCAGATTGTTGTCGTATTTTTATTCGATTTCATGGCTTTTGGGAGATTAATAGAGCCATTGTTCTGTTTATGAGCATTCGAAGAGAGTGTTGAAGTCTTTGATGAATCTCTTGTAGTTAATTTTGTTGGAATTTTATCGTTTGCGCATTAGTTTTCTTTGCTATTCTTGAATTATCAAACATTTAAAACCATTACTGATGTTCAGATCAGTTATTTTATAAAAAATAAGCAAATCAATTAAAATAGCCCATCTAACTCTTCGCAATTTTATCCTAAAACTACAGCTACTTTTGCGGCCAATCTCTAATTGATGATACTATAAATAACAATCAAATATTCATTATTTTATCAAAGCAGATCATATTTTATTTTTATACGTTCTCGATATCCTAAAAATATATATTTTTAGTTTAATGCACTTTCAAGTGGAGAAGTATTAATAACTAGAAAGAGTTAGACAATAATTAATGAAAAGATAAACTTCAAATCAACTTAAAAATATTCCCTTTGTAGAATCCAACAATGCAGAATTTATTTAACAGTCTACAAAAGCATATTAAAATGATGGAATGCTCGGAGAAAGCGAGCCTGATAAAAGTTAAACTTCTGAAAAAGCTATTATTGGCAATTTTGATTCAAAGGCTGCTTAAATTAGAGTAGAATCAGCAATTTAATCCTTCACAGAAATGAACATTCCTCTCCTTCCAGATAAAAAAATAGTTGCAAAAACAACTGGATGATTTTTAAAAAAATGATTGCTTTTTTGATTAGTAAACTATCAACTCAAATTATTAATCTAATAAAAATAACGCTTGATTTACTTTTTGTCATATTTAGAAACGAGCAGGTAAAAGGAATAATGAATGTTTATGTTTGAATGCTCGCGTAGCTCAGTCGGTAGAGCGCTCGGCTGTTAACCGAAAGGTCGGTGGTTCAAACCCACCCGTGAGCGATATTTTTTGTAATTATTATTTGTTTAATTTGATATTATAGAATTGAATGAATTGTTCATATTGATTCGTTAACGGTAAAGAGCGAATATGAGGATCGGGCATCAATTCAAAGTCAATTAAGTCAAGGAAACTCTAGCTCATTATCTCAATGAAATGTTTAACTCAATGACTTTACTTTTCTGCAGAGCACTTGATGAACAATTTAAGAAGATTGAAGCAGTTTACCGTAAGTGTGAAACAGAGAGAAACTTGTTGAGAATGGAAACATAAAATTTGAATAATGTTAAACAATCAATTGTTAAAATGATGGGGTATCTTGATCAACTGTAAAAATAGGTTCTTCCTAAATCAAAAATCGACATGGTCCAAAATGAGTACTACCCTAAATAAAAAGTATTAACAAGTCGTTCCAAAGTGAGTGAGAAAAGTTCAGCCTTGGGAATGGCTGGTAATCGCATAGATAACACATCTATTCGTCATTTTTAGAGAAAGAACAGTCAGCGGGGGATTTTACGATCAAAATAACTGCATTAGAATCAAAAGGAGAACTCTCACAGTAACCTATTCTAAAAAATGTGCCAGCAGTCTTTCCTTGAGCCTGAGGCTCGCAAATAAAACCGTTTTTTTTCACGATAATGAAACTCAAATAAAATAATTTGATACTAAATATTAATAATTTGATTCGTTTCTTTATTTTAGTTTTATGTTATGCATTGTAATTGTATTGGTTAATGAATAAACAAATTCTGAGAAAGGTTGTTCGATGTTGTGAGACTGAATTATATGAATGGATGAATATAGTTTATTTTGATATAAATTTGAGGACTAACTTAACAGCGACTTTAATTATTTTGGGACTTAAATATCAAATAGGAATGTTTTTGTTATGTTAACTCACATTGCTCATCACCTAAATACAATACATCAATAAAAATACAACTTCAAACTAAAAATAACTCAGTTGGAATAAGAATTTTCATTACACTACTTTTACATTGGCAAACAAACAGGCATTTTCCGCCTAATTTGAATAGGAATCCCCTCCTCAATCAAGTTACGAACCATGCAACCCAAAAACCTAAACAAAAAACAACCATCTTCAAAGAACTTCAAGAACGCCATTCCAAACCATATAAATTACCTTTTATAATAAATCTTCAATTTGGTCTACAACAACAAAAAACAGATCTCCCACATTGCCGCAGTTATTTTTTGCATCTTCATCCAGTTTTTGTATAAAGTGTTGACAGTTAATTTTAACAGCTATATGCCACTACTTCCTGCAAAACAAAATCATGGGATAAGAGTATGATAGTTGAAAATATGAGGGTGAATATCTTTGATACGTTGGTATGAAATTTATCATAAATTTTTTTGTTTATTATAAATGGTAAAAACAGTGGTAGTCATAATATATATTGATAATCATCCATCTCCTAAAATTAGGAGAAATCTATGTCCCACATACTACTTGCAGACACTGATTCACTCTCATCATCGGTTTATATTTGACATATAGATCGTTGATAATTGGTCTCAGCTTTTGGAAGAGTTTACGAAGAACTCGCTGGGTTTTTGGAGAAAAGGATTAGAGAACGTTTTTATTGGTCCACCTACATCTTAAAGAGTGGGGGTTGAGGGGAGGAGGAGGTTGTTTAACTGTATTTCCTAACTTTGAGGACATGAAGTGGCATCGATTAGCAACTCAATGATTTCAAAGAATTTATTATAATAGAGAACTTATTTAAATAAACCAGAAACAAGAAAGTCTAAACTACTTATTGGCTAAAGGTGGGACGATAATATCTGATAGACTCTCCCCTATTAATTTGTAATGCTGTTGCTACTTATTTCCAATTTACGGATGAGCTTACTTGTTTGTAGGTAGCACTCATAATTAAAACATACCATTTGATTGCAAGCAGAAGCAAGGTTCATTATTTCCAAACTGATGCAGGTTCAGCGAGTGCAAAATTATTTTAATTGTTGAGGATCATAGATTTAGCATAATTGTTAGAAAATAAATATGAAAATAATTATTGAGGATGATAAATAAATTATGGGATTAGGGGTGTTTGAGGATTGAGTGGATGGTATTGTTTGTATTTGTGATAGCATCTTTAAAACAGTAAATGATATATATTAAATTTAAATAACTTTTGTTTGTGACCACCAAAATTAATAGGGCAATCGAATTAATTATAAATGTAAAGTAATCACCCATTCTGAACCCATTAGAAATTTAAAATATTATTTTCAACTTCATAATCGAAGCACTGATCTATTACACTTTAAAAAATGTGTCTGCTCTCTCCAATGTAAGGAATATTTAATCTTTGTTTGGTTAATTCTTATTGGAAAATATAAATTTGAATATAAATTTATTCATCAGGAAATTAAAATCAAAATCAGCAGTCACAATGCTTAATTGTATTGTGATTAAATTGATAAACGGGTTAAACTTAATTATCTATCGAATTACATTAATGTTTGTTATTTATAATAATTAAAAGTTATCAACAATTACTCAACACCATTTTTTGAAGATCAAATATACTAAAAAATCATCAGAACATTTCCTAAATACCCTCAAAAACACAAATCTCATAAACCTTAAGTCAGCCCCTTATAACCCTGCCCTCGAACCCAACAATAATTTTAAATATTGCCTTAAAATATCATTTCCAGCTTTTAGCAGAACCCACAATCATATTTCTAATTTTTTCCAAATACTTGATCATGACCAGTTTCATCTTAATTTTTAATTTTTTTTATCTAAAAATGTGAACAACAATATGTTTGGAACTATAAAAGAACAGACTCTCCTACCTCAACCCTTCAATTTGAAATAATTTATTGAAGCACAGCATGGTGCCCTTCAATGAGGAAATGCTAGCAATCAAACGAATTGTTTACACACTCAATTGATTGGCTCTTAACAAAATTCTTAAAAATCCTATAGTTATCCGAAAGAAACGCATGGCTAGATTATGAGTTTAAAAACGTGGTCCTCGATGGCTCATCTTCCATTTGTTGATAGTGGTCTTAGTACAGACTATTTAGTTAACTTTTCTTTTGTTGGTCAAATATTGGTTACTTTTGGGTTAATTTTTCTGTTCTGATTGAATGTAGCTTAAATTTTAGGTGAATGATGCTATATATTGGCTGTGCAATTGAGATTCGATTGATCCTCTGAAATTGTTCTCTTCTTCGAATTGTATTGGAGGCAGTGCTATTTCTTCTTAAAGTTGGGCATATTCTAAATAGTCGTATGATTCGCAATTAAAGAACGGACTGTCTCTTTGAACTCCTAAAATTCTATTGATATCATCCTAATCACTGTTGATAATTCCAGTTATCTCCCTTGCAAACATAACTATTAATATATAGAATTATAACTTCAAACTAATAATTTAAAAATCATCATTTGCTACAAAAATAATTAATCGTCTCATCGATTTCATTAAACTATCTTCAACTTAGATGCTTTCAAACGCTTTAATTAGCTAATTTGAAATCATTGTTGGCCTATTGAAAAGAGTAGTCAAAAAAATATAAAATTAGGAACATAAATGTTTGGACTTATCTTTGAAAGATGAAATTAAATGTCAAAGACAGCCGTCAATAGTCATAAAACAGATTATGAATGTTTATATTTTAATTATTTCGACTATTTATTTTTTTATTTTTTATGGTCAAATTTGAGTAGGAAGATATGATCGAGTAAAAACTCATTCCTTTATTTTATTTATTTTTTTAAACAATTTTCTACAAGGAGTACCAATCTTATTTTGACAATCTTCAACTGTTTTTGAAAAAACATGGAATTTGCAATAGTGATTTCCAGGATTAATCATTTGAATTGTTTTAATTTTTATGGTTTTGTTTATTTTTGCATTTTTCCCCATTTTGAAAGTAGTTTAAAATTCCTTAAAATATGTCAATTTAAATTTTTTATTAACTACCAAATTCCTCTGATTAATATCTAGAAATATTTTTACCACCAATTTGTAATTCAACCCTCCCAACTAAAACAAGGGCAGATTACTATAACATTTATTACATTATAGACCCCTCTTGAATGAACTTTAGAAATGTATTTTACTTCTAAGGAAGATTAGATGACCTCATTTCATAGGGTGAACACTGTCGTACTTTTGGACCGGTGTTTTTGGTAAATTATTTGGTTTTAACTCCAAATATTCAAAGGACATTTGTGTGATTTAGAGTTGATACTTGATTGATTGATTTCAATCGCTTTCTTTTAGCCTCTATGGTAAAGTTTCCTCAAAGAGATGGCTAATTTGAGCCATAAGTATTGCGAGTGAAGTCAGGAGAGTGAATATCTTATATTTGTTGAGTTAGAAGTAGCATATATTTTTGCATTATAAATAAACAGCTAATGATTATCAAAACAAAGATAGCCACAACATATTAAACATAACAACTATGATAAAATCAATTGGGTTTGATAATCGACATAATCTTATGTTATTTTATTTTTAGTCCAAAAACATAATAATGGATGCCACACTGGTAAATGAAAATGGCAGATTTTATATTTATTAGTTTTATCATTTAGTTCATTAATAGCAAACAATTTATTAACATAATTTATGGGCAAATGCATTCAACACACTTGTCGATGGGCAGTAATTAATATTTTTGATGATAATTGATTGCTATCATTTCTTCACATTTTCGACGAGCCAAGTCAGCCCATCTTCTAGTCCCTATTGTGTCTTCGCAGAGCAAGCAGTAATGGTCCATTTTCTGGCTCCAATCGTCTCCATCTTCAAATTCTGCAGAATCTAAGCCTCAATCTCTATTTTACTTAATCAGGCTGCAAAGCTTGGACTAAATCTTGCTTATTGGCAAAAATGAGAAGTGGCACATTGCTCAATTATTTTTACTAACTACAAACAAACATACTTCCAAAAGCTTTTCGAGCTCTTCTCCTGCCTCTTTAACTCTTTTGGTATCTGCCGAATCAATCACATATACAAGTGCATCCGTATTTGAAAAATAATTCCCCCAATATTCTCTCAAAGCTTTTTGTCCTCCAATATCCCAAACATTGAGTTTGAATTTATCATGAGTTAGATTCTTAATATTAAATCCCTGAGTGGGTGTGATTGTGGATATATCCTAAATAAATAAGTAGTTACTTCGTTTGAGAGTGACTTGAGAATAGTGGTTTTACCTGCATTGTCAAGTCCCAACACTAAAATTCTAAGCTATTATTTTTTATTCTTTTTGAGATTTCTCAAAATGCCAATTAACCCTCCTGCTTGAGTTGTCATTTAAATATGGAATTATAAACTATAACTGTAAATTCACTGAAACGTATCAATCATTGAATATCGTTATAGGAACTATAATGAAGACTAGGCGTGTAAGTGATCTTATATTTGCTTTTAAATTGGATAGTCATATCTAATTGATAAAGTATAGAAATAGCAAAAAATAAGGCGAGATCGTGTGTTGATTTGTCTGATAATAAGAAATGATATATATTTGAGCATACTTCATATTGGCTATATCTGCTAAACAAAGTATGGGGTTGGGGTTGGGGTTGGGGTTGGGGTTGGGGTTGGGGTT
>DYPS01000047.1 GCA_020719775.1 Desulfosporosinus sp.
CCCCAACCCCAACCCCAACCCCAACCCCAACCCCAACCCCAACCCCAATTTAAGATATTTTTTGGATAGTCATATAATCTAAGTTTATAAATGTCACAGCCAATAGTGGAGGACAAGGACAAAAGAATAGCAGATTTACGATCACTGCTCACACAAGCAAAAGCTAAAATAGATTAATACAAATCCCAACTTATTCAAAAGGTAATCATACCTCTATCTAGGAAAAAGATGGAGATTAACTAAAAAAACAATATGACAAAAGTACAATTCATCACATTCAGAAATAAAAATGCTGGAAGGTGACTCCGGCAATATAATTAGTCAATATTAGGAAAGACTTCTGAGGTATCAGAGAAGTTTAGAGGAAAGCAATCAGCTTATTTAAAAACATCAAAAGGGTATGCAATATGCTTCTAAAAATTATTAATAACTTCTCAAAAAGATAAGTGGAGTTCATTCGATCACTAATAAAATATTTTCATCACCATCAGTAAAGGAAAAATAAACAAGCGATGTTGTTTAATAGCTTTGCTAACTAGAAAAATGTAAATAATTCATGTAAAACATCTAAAAATTTGGATAAATTCCAGATTTAGATTCAGTTATAAAAATGTTGACTGTTGTTGTAAAAAATCATCAGCAAAGTCTGCAAAAAAGACGATAACAACGAATTCAATTTGTTAAAAAATAAACACAATTACTTAAAGCCATTTAATAATAAAAAAATAAAGTAAAACAAGCACATCAATAGAGTAATATATGTGTTAGTTAGAGGATGCAATGCGAAGATAATTAACTGAAGCGAGAGAAAAATATTAAAGAAATATAGAATCAATGGCAAAAAATAAAGTCAAATTACAATAGTAAAAAACAAATTAAGAGTTTATCAAACAATTAATGATGAAACTTATTACTGGGCCGAAAGATGCTTCAATAATGGCCTTAGGTATTCTTGCAAAAGTTTTGAAGATGAATTAAGATGAAGTTAAATTGTGTGAAAAGAAGATAAAGTGAGTTTATATTGTTAAAAACTAGATTATCTTAGTATATAATTAAATTAAGTATGTTCTCAATCATTTCATTCGTTTTTATAAGTTTGAGTATTGTTATAAGCATTATATGCTTTCTTTTTCATTTCTTCAGCCTTAAGTTTATTGTATTCATCCATTCCTTTTCTCATTTGCTGCAGTCCTTTATTTTTAGCCCTATCTTGAAGAACTATTGCTTTTCTTTGAGCCTCCATTTGTTGCGCGAAAAGTCTATCTTCTTCTGCTTAGAGATTTCTTTGCATTTATTTTTATAGTTTTTGTTTTTATTGGAGCTACAAAATTTATCTTTTCTGTTATTCATTCATTCCTTTCCAATGATAAGGAAGTACTCTGTTTCTACTTAGTCCAGATTGACAAGTTTGCTAAATAAAAAAGATTTTACAGTATTTTCCGTATAGAAATCGTGATCAGTCAAATATTGAATATGATTAAGCTTTTATTGAGTTTCCAGCTCTCGTTCCAAAGCCTCTTTGGATACTTTTTATTACAATTGCTGTAAATTAGCTTGTTTATATGCAACTTCCATATCTCTCAGACGCTTATTCTTTTCTTACTCAAGCTGCCTTCTATATTAGTTAATTTGCAGAGTCTGCTGATCGAATATTTCTTTTTAATTTTTCTTAAGATTTTAACGTCTTTGCTTTTCTTCTTCTTGCTGTTTCCACCAAATATCTGACTGCAATTGTTGCAATCTTTTGCGATCTCCACTTGCTAAGTTGTACTAAATTTACTTAAATCCTCTCCACCAAACACCTTAAGTCCAGAAGGACCGTGAATTTGTGCTTGAAGAGCATGATTGTATGTCGTATTTTGGAAAGACGAGTGCATTGTCAGTTTTAAATATGAGTTAATATAATAAAGACTCAATAAATTTAGTAATAGAAAAATAAAGTAAAATAAGTGCTATAATAATCAGAAGGGTCTGTTGCCCTCAGTAAACTGATAAATTGGCGAACTGACTCTTTGTACGGTTGGTTTCATTAACTCAGCCCCTTTGTTTTGACTCATTAACCTCAAAATATTCTTCTAAAAATTATAAAGCTTGCTCTAATGCTAGAGCACCTTTATAACATGATTTTTCTCTTATTCAGTACTTTCGCTATTAACTGAGCCTGAGTCTTTGCGAGTCAACCACTGCTTGGGTTGACCACCTTCTGCTGCAACTTGATTAAGTTTTCTTTTTTTATCTTCTAATTATCTTTATTTATTAGCGAGTTATTTTTTGGCTGAGTTAAGCTGTGATTCTGTTGTGGATATATCTCTTTCTAAGTCATTGAGTTTACGCTTCAAATTATCTATTTGCTCAGAAAAATTAGCAATATTGACTGTCGCATTATGAATGTGATCAAGCTCATCTTTATAATGTTCATTTTCTTAACTCAAAGCTTCAATGATTTAATTAGCCTTTTTGATCTTATCAGTTAAATCATCAATTTAATCTTTTGTTTGTTAGACCTAATTTCTAAGCTCTTCTACTTATTCTGCTTTAGCTTTATTATCTCTTTGTAAACGAACAATAGCTTCTTCAATTGACATACTCTTTCTTCGCTCAATTTCGAATTGTTTTTTGAATTCCATTAATTATTTTTCATTCAAATTACTTTTTCTTCCCATTTAGTTAATTGCTTATTAAAGCTCACGAGCTTTATTTCCAGCATCCATAGTTTGTCTTCTAGCTTGTTAAATTTATTATTTTCCTTTTTCAGCTTTTTATTTCATATTTTTATTATTTCTTTACATTTCTTTAATTTTTTTATTCATATATTCATTTTCAGCCATTGTTGTTCTTCTTTATTTTTACATTTATTGTTTTAAACGTTAAAGCTATTCTGCTGAAAGCTCATAATTCTATTGAGCAGCTACGAAGCTTTCATAATTTTTGCTAGCCTAAACAACTTTACTTTATAATGCTTTTTATAATTGTTTGAGTTTTTGCTCATCGACCATACTTTTTCTTCTTTAATCTTCAATAGCTTTTTCCAATTGTCTAATATTACTATCTCTTCTTAAGAAAGCTTCTTGAGCTTATTCAAGTTTTCTTTATTTATCATTGATAAGTTGCTCATATTTTCTTAGTTTATTTTGATCTACAGTACTCTTTCTTCTTTCATTCTCAACTTCATTTTTCAAAAAGTTTATCTATTATTCAGTTGCTTGAATTTTTTGGGCTGCTTGAGCAAATTCATCCTGTTTTCTGTCAAGCTCATCTACTTTTCTTTTTAGCATTTCATCTAATTTTCTGATAGTTGCTTCATCAGCCAAACTTTTATTTCTTTCTTTTTATAATTCTTATTGAATGGCCCTAATTTCACTTTATAGTGAAGTATTTCTACGTTTATGATCTTCAATCACTTTTATTTTGTCATTGACTAGTTTTTCAAGTTTTTTTATGACTCCTTGATCTGCTGAACTTTTTCTTCTTTATTTTTAAATTTAATCTTTTAAAAATTTAATTGCCTCTACATCATCTTCCTATTTTTTAGAGTAAATTGCTATTTTACCACTCATTTCATTTGCTAGTTTAACTTTTTGATCAAGAATCTTTTGCATTTATTGAAGCTTTCTTTAATCTACCATACTCTTTCTTCTTTCATCCTCAATGGCATCTCGAAGATCATGA
Source organism: Desulfosporosinus sp. (assembly GCA_020719775.1). GTDB lineage: Bacteria > Campylobacterota > Campylobacteria > Campylobacterales > Arcobacteraceae > CAIJNA01. The sequence continues at coordinate 3,670 of DYPS01000047.1, forward strand.
ATTTCATCATCATGTTTCATTCTAATACGATTGCTCTCAAGAGCCTATTTTTCATGCTACTTTAACATTGTTTCTAATTTTCTAATAGTTGCTTCATCGACCATACTTTTATTTCTTTCATTTTAAATTTATTGCTTTAAAGCATTGAGCTCTTGTTCATCCTCCGATTTACGTCTTGTAAGTTAATTCAAAAAATAAATTTTCTCATTAAGTGCTCTTTAAATATCTTTTGCCCTTTTTTAATCAACCATACTTTTTCTTCTTTCATTATCCAAAGCCTAAGTAAGCTATTTAACTCTTTATTCAGCCTTATAGGCATTATCTTGAAGAACAGTCTCAATTTTTTTAATTTTTTGTTGATCAGCCATACTTTTTCTTCTTTATTGATCAATTTAGTCTTTTAACATTAGTAATTAATCCTAATTGAGTGTACTTTTTCTAGTAAGCTCATCAATCAAAGCTGATAATTTCTTTTATTTTTCAGCCATTTGATATTGCATTTGCCTAATATATTCTTCATTTTATTCCTTTTAAGCTTAATTTGAAGCAAGTAGCCTAGCAATTTCTTATCTTTCTTTGGAAAGCTTATCGATATTTCTCAAGGCTTCTTTCTCACTTAATTGAGTTTTTCTTCTTTCTTCTTATCTTTCTTATCCGATCTTTCGAAGCATTGCATCATAATTTTTGACTCTATCATTTTCCCCTCTTATTTTTTACTACAACTTTTTTTTTTATTCTTACATTTGTTTGATTTTTCGAGCCATACCATCCTGATTTGCACTTGTCTGTCTTCTTTCCACTTCCAGCTCATTTCTAAACCCATCAATTTAATTTCTATTTACTTAACTTTTACGAGCTAGATCTCTTATGACTCTGTTTGCTCTTTCTTGTTAGCCTTTCATTTTTTTTAATTAATTAGCTCTTTGCTGTCTTTAACTTTATCCTGCTTGTATCTGTCTGGCAAGTTGAGCATTGAGATTTTGCAATTATCTAGCTTTTTTATCAGCAATTTCAGCAACTTCTTTACGTTTTTGTTTTTATGCTTCAACTTGTCTAGCAATTTATTGAAGTCTATTTTCATTTTATTGATTTCTTTTACCCAACTATCTTTGAGCTTCCTGAACAGATTCTTTTTTTTTCCTTTCTTCTTCAAGATTACGCTAATATTATTGATATTTTCTCCTTGCATACTCTTCAACTCCAACACTCTTACGTTTTTCTTTCTAAAGCTAAAGGCGAAGTGCTTCAAGCTGTTATTCATCAATATTAATTCCTGATTAAAACTCTTTATTTTTTCTCAAAAGATTTTCACTTTCCTTTTTCATTGTATCTAAGATATAGAGAGCTTTTTTATTTTCTTCTTAAAGAGATCTTAATTCAGCTCTTTCTTATTCTTATTTTTATCTAATTTTTTAATTCTCTCTTCTAAGATTTTCAAGTTAACTTTACAGTTTTCTTTTACCATCTACGTTTTCTTTTTTAATTTAAGTAACTCTAGATTGTTGGTCAGTTGAAAAAAGTCTATGCCTCAGCTCTTAATTTTAATTGCCTGATAGAGTTAGTTCTCGATCAATATCTTCGAACATTCCATCAAGATTATCCTTGAGATTTGATAGTTTTCCAACGATGCCTGAAGTTCTTGCATCATTTTGCCTAAGAATTTCACTGAGATAAGGAAGAAGGGCTTGAACCTTTTGAAGAAGATATGACTTGGTTTTATTGTTGTTGGTGTTGATTTAAATGGGGATCCTACCTGTTGTTTGGAACTGTAGTTGTGAAGGAAAGGAGTTATTAGACCTTACAGGATACGGGCTAACGTTAGGAGATCGTTCGTTGAACATAATATAATATTATAGTTAGATCGTTTTCGATTATTGGAAAAAGAATTTCCAACAGATAAATGACTGAATTTTAGTCTCTCATAAAAGCTTTAAAACTATAGATTATTCAACATTCCTGATCTTCTCATCTGATTCAAAACCGCTTTTTTATCTATTCACTTATCTATTAAGCCTTTGTATAATTGTATGAACGTCGATGCTCTTATCGAAACAGTCCTCGAATGCAAAGTTATTCCCGAAGAGACTGTCAAAATGCTCTGTCGGAAAGTCAAAGCCATTCTTTTTGAAGAATCTAATGTGCAACCAGTGCAAGCTCCAGTCACTATCTGCGGAGACGTTCACGGACAATTTTGGGATTTACTTTAGCTCTTTAATAGAGGAGGTGCTATCCCTAACGAACGTTATGTATTTTTGGGAGACTACGTCGACAGAGGATACAATTCAGTGGAAACAATTCTCCTCCTTTTTCTCTATAAAGTCAAATTCCCAGAGATGATTGTGTTGTTAAGAGGAAATCACGAATCCCGTAACATTACATATGTTTACGGATTCTACGAAGAAATCGCTAAAAAATATGGCAATCATAATGTTTGGTATTATTTCAATGATGCTTTTGATTATTTGCCACTAGCTGCAGTCGTCGAAGGGCAAGTATTTTGTGTGCATGGAGGATTGTCACCAAAGCGAACAACTATTGACACAATTAGAACACTCGAAAGAAATGTATAGATTCCTGCATCAGGACCACTTTGCGATTTGATGTGGTCAGATCCATAGGAAGATGTAGATAGCTGGAAGCAAAATTCAAGAGGAGCTGGTTGGTTATTTGGAAGACGAGCGGTGGAATAATTTTAATAGGTAAACGAAGTAAAGATAATTGTTCGAGCGCATCAGTTAGTTCAACAGGGCTATAAATGGCACTTTGATAAAAAATTGGTCACAGTTTGGTCAGCTCCAAATTATTGTTATCGTATGAACAATTAAGCAGCTATTTTGAAACTAGATTCAAGTCTTCAATAGAAATTCATAACCTATAAAGCTTCATAAAAAAATAGTAAAAATGTAAACTACAACAATTTGCTTCCCTATTTTCTTTGATCTATTAATAAGTGTATAAATCGATTGCTTCCTTATCCATAAATATAGACAAATATGCTTAAAAATCAACATAATTTAGGATAACATCATTTTTATTCATTTAACTCAAAAAATTAAACGCCCATTTTTTTTGTTAAGGCATTTACTTTTTTTTGATGATCACCTTTGCATTCTAAGAAGAAGATGAAGTTAGCCCCTATGAGAACCAAACAAAAAATAGCCAAAAACACCCAAAAAGCAGATAAAGTGACAACATTGATGAATACAATAGAAAGCCAAAAGAATATAGTAATAAATTGTCCAACCCAAAATACTAAAACGTTAAAGGATGAAGGCACTCTAACTTGTGAAGATTCAAAACACCATTTTTATTGAAAATCTTCAGATGTTTTAGTATACCATCTTAAAGCTGCAAGTTGTCTACCTGCAATATTTTTAGTCATCCAAAAATCAGCACTGATAAGTAAAGTGATAATAATGAAAGTGGAAAGATACTGATCTGTCATGAGTTTAAGTAGTAGATACCTAAATTGTTTGTAATTTACCTAAATGATAATTAAGGTACAATAGAATGGGGACTATTTTGAATGCTGCGAATATGATGATAAATTGAGGCTTACAATCATCATAGACTTTGTTCATGCTATTTTAAGATTGCTGATTTTAGCTGAATGAAAGCTATTTTACCTCTTCAAATTATTCTCCATGTCGATGTTTAAATATGAATGAAAAGTAATATAAAATATTTTGAATCATTCGTCAACTTGTCATCAATATAATAAGCCTATTAGCAATAAGATAATGATTAATACAAAAAAACCTATTTAACCAATTTTTCTAATATTTGAAACATTTGGTGCAGATATTTTTTTTGATTCTGTCAATATTGATGATTTCAATTTACTAGATTCTTTTATTTATGAATTGTTTTGACTGTTTCTAATACTTTAAGGTTTATTTGAAACTCGAAAAAGGTTTGTCTTTTATTGGTGGTTTTTAGATTCGTAAGTGTAATAGCTATTATCTTTAATGTGAGATACTATTGAACTATTTTTTTATTATTTCTTTTTATTGAAATCTTTATAATTTTTTAATTATTGACATGTTTTATCGCAAGTATTACGAATGAGAGTCAACTGATCCGGCCTGCTAACTCTAATAATTTCAGACTATCTTTATTTTGGGAAACTTGAAGTTGAAGCTTGACTTAAATTATTTAAAAATTTAATCTTAGAAATGGAAGGATTCTTTTTAAATTAATTTTAAACAACAAGTATATCATAATGGCCCGGTCTGTAAAATAGTACAAAATTAAATCTCCCCTTATCCATATATTTTACTTATTTTACAGTAGTCTAATGAGTCATCATAATAGTAATAGTACAATTAAGAAGCTACGATAAACTGAATATTTATACTCCTTATGATTATTCACCATATGTCAACACCTTTTTCAGTTAACTATCAATTCCTCCTTACAAATAGGCTTCAAATTTTTGTTTATTTGTCTTTATATATTGATGGTTAAGTGATCGAAAGTAGGCAATCAAAACAGCATCGAACATAACTGATGAATTAAATATTCTCTATAATTTTACTTATCTCTAATGAGATGAATCCTTTTACATTTTTTTGAGATAAGTAATCCAAATATACTAGAGCAGATCGCGTGAGGAATAGTGATCATCGTTGTAAAATGGCAAATCGTAGCAATTGAATATTGGACAAGGTGGAAATAATTCATTAAAATTTCCTAAATTTGCCTACAGTAGATAAAGGAACATAATTGCTCTATAAAAACAATTTCCATCTCCCTTGATGGCTCGGAAATAATGATAGTCTTTTTATAGGTTTCTCATTTGCGGTCGGATATCTTCATTCGGGTATTATTCTATGAAATCTCTTAATCTTTTGATTTAGGAGACGTTGGTTTCGTTAGGCTTGGCGGCAAAGAATCGATTGAACTCAGATGTCATTATAATTTATAAGATATATTAATATAGAAGTAATAACAAAAAAATATGAGTGTTTCATAAGAAATGGTGATGTTCTTTAAATTAGCGGTGCCAACTTGGAACCAACTTTGGAATTAAGTGCTCGTGACCTTTCAACTCTTCAGGATAAAATGAAAATAGGGAAAGTCCACTTTGTTTCTGGATCATACGATAAACTGCTTATTATCGAATCTAATCGTAGAACTCATGAGCCAGAGCTTCAGCCGCATTGAGTCTCTGCTTCGGAGAGTAAATCATTATCTGGCTTATTAAATCCAAAAGAAGTGGGTCAGTTTTTGGAAAAATCTACATAAATTGAGAAATACCTTATTCCATTCTCTCTTTTTGACTTTAGGAAACTTATAATCATTCAGATCATAGTTTGGATTCATATCAATTACTTGACTTTTAGTTGGAGTACCAAGAACTTTTATAATTTCAATTAAATGATCAACACTACTTTCTCCTATAAAAAGAGGTGTTCCTTGAATCATTTCTAAAAGAACACAGCCAACTGACCATATATCAATCATAGATGTATAATGAGTCGCTCCAAAAATCAATTAAGGAGCTCTATAGCATCTCGAACAAATATAGGGAAGATTAGGCTCGTTGGTAAGTATTTTTGCAGATCCGAAATCGCATATAGCTACTTTTTTACCTTTGTATAGAACATTATGAGGTTTGATATCTCTATGTGCTATCTTGAGCTGATGGATAAAGAGCAATCCTCTAAAAATTTGATAACTCATAATTTTAATGTCCATAGTTGTGAGGCCCTTTTTACCATTTTGTCGAATAAGACTGTAAAGATCACCCTAATAATAAGACATTACAATGTTGAGATATTGACTTCCTTACTCAAAAGTAGTGTAGCTTCCAAGAACTTTCATAACAAATTCACCTTTTAGCATATTGACTATTTAAATCTATCTATTTTTATATTTAGGATCTTGAAATACCTTCTTCACGGCTACTGTTTCACCTGTTCTTTTGAATATACCTTTATATACTTTTCCGAAAGTACCCTGCCCTATGATTTCTATTAATTAGATATCATAAGAGTTGATCATAGTTGGAGTTGAATCAACAGTTCCTTCTGTATGCATTCTTGCTTTCATATAAAGATTGGCATTACTCTTACTTTCAAGCCCCTTTTTACTAAAATAATTTTCTTTTTTGCTTTCCATGAAACTCTTTTCTTCAGGAATGAAAAATACTACTTTTTCTTTTTCCTTCTGATTCTATAAAGGATGTTTTTGAGAATCGTAATTCAATGTTCTTTGAATAATTGGACCAGTCTCAGTTATAGCTTTTTCTCCATTACTTGACTTCTTTACCCTTTTTATTTTGCCTGCATTGTTTGAAAAACACAGTTTGCTACTTGGACTTGACTCGGTGATTAATGTTTTTTTTAAAACTGGAGAGGTACCCTTTGAGGCTAATCTCAATCCTTTAGAAACATATTTGTTGGGTTATTGAGTGGGAAGTGGTTCATCAGCTTCAGTGTTCACTTTTCTGTATGTCTTTTCCTTCTTTAAAATAGGTTATTGCTTGAGGGCAGGGTGGTTGTTGTTGGTAGACTTACGGATGCTTTCAGGTTGATAAGTGTTGATATACTGTGCTGCAATGTCTGCATTAGTTTTGGGTCTCGGTTTAAAAGAACTGCTGTGAATGAGCATTTTTTAATGGAAATCAGATTATTAATAAAATCAATAAGAACATTTCAGCTGTTTCAAAGTGCGGTATTATATTAACATTAGTCAATTTTGATGTTAGCGTATTAATGAAGAAATTTTCTTTTTGAAATTTCAAAAAAATATATGCAGTTTGTTTGCTTATCATTCATGACTTATGATCAGCAAAGTAATTAAAATTACTCATATTTTTAGTAATTGTATTTTAATTTCAAATAATGTTCGTACTTTTGATTTTCATAAAATCATAAATTATTAATATATGAACAAACAATCAGGCGACTACATAAAGCTTTATCCGCTTCTATTACTTCTGTTCTTTATTATACTTACTGCTTCGATCTCAAAAAACAGAAAAGATGACAAGAGCACAATAATATAGGCCAATCACTTTTACAGTCCGACAGATAAAACAGCTACATATAACATCGAATCAGTAGTAACTCAAAAACCACTTATATTTTTGTTGAAAGACTAAGAAGCTGATTCAGGAAAATTAAAAAATACCATCAATATTAAACTTTCTCAAGGCAAAGAAATCATAGATTGCGATTTCAAAAAATTGACAGATTTATGCATCATTCCTAAAGTTTAGGAATACAATCTCGTAATGAATATTACCTGTGATAATTTGCCTTGTTCTGTTACTTGGATTATTTATCAGCCATAACCACAAAGTCCAAATTTCAAGCAACAGGCCCAAAATCTTTACAATCTTGAAAAATAAAGCAATCATTTGATAGGATAAATTAGATGCAGCGATCCTTCAGTAAAAACATTCGATAAAGATATCACAATTTACTCTCAGGGCACCTATAAACGAGCCTACATAAACAATATAATTTATTTGCTTTTCAACAATGAAGATAGAGGATATGTGTTCGTGGATGTGCAACATAATTCACTTGCTTGTTCACTCTTTGAGCTATACAATGTCCCTCAATTTTTATAAATCAGTGATTCAGTTACAAAAGATTTTATCATGAAAGATATTTCATCTGAATTTTAAATAAATTAAATTCCATAATCTAATTTTTTAATTTAATGTTCAACGAGCCGAATTGATAAAAATAATGAAATAAAATCAATTATTGAAGTCACCTTACTTGGAGTAAATAATGGAGTTGATTAGATTATTGTTTCTCAAAAAATTAAAGCAGTTTCCAGAAGTCAAGTAAATGATTTTAGTTTTGCATTTTTAAAGCCGGATAAAAAATATCAACTGCTCAAATTAATTTTTAGAACTGAAAGTGTTCAAATAATAATGATCAATGTAAGACTGGTCGTTGCTGAAGTGCAGTAAATATAGCTAGGATAGGCCATATATTTCAATTTAAATAAAGGTTAACATTTAAAATTTAAAATATAAGCAGACTAAGATGCAGATGATGATTAAAAGTATTATCTGATTTAAAAAACTTAAAATTAAATTAAATTATCAGCAACTTAATGCTTGGCTAAATCAACTTGTGAGTTTTAGGTGGAGGCTTTGGAAAAAACTGAAAATATGATTTATGTAAGCAGTCGAGATACCAATTCAACCATTATCAATGAAAATGGAAAAGGAATTTATAAATTTCAATAAATATAGTTCATTAAAATAACAAAAAAAGCTAGTCACAAAATAAGAATGGGAGATAATGTTTTCTTTAAAAAACCAATGAAAAAAGGTCACACATTCCAAGTGATGATAAATAATCCCAATGCCATTCTTTATGCTTCTTCTGCTGATAAATGTGAAGTTCCGGATGAAAAATGTAGAGAAAGAACAGGAAACTATCATCATCCTTTCATTTATTAGCCAACTAATGATGGAAATTTCTTAATTAATGTTTAAGGATTGGACAATGGATTGTTTGAATTGACTATACTTGATTCAGAAGATGAGTTTATTTAACTTACGGATGGTACTTCATTTAGCTACACAATGGACAGCGAAGAAACACGAATTAATTTTAAATTCAAATTATAAAAAAAATCAGATGTCAGTTTCAATTTGATATCTCCTCTCAACTCACTAAAACTGATAGTCAACAATGATGGAAGTAACCTACCTTAATTAGACACATCCTAACAGAGTTCAGATGGCTATATTTTATTTGAAAAAGATCAAGTCAATGGTTTAGAATTCATAGTAACTGTCATCAAATCCAATATAAATTCTTAATATTTCACTCATTTTACCATCATTGCATCAACCAGTAAGGCAAATCTTAGACTTTAACCATCTGTCACTCAATATTAAACACTTACTGTTGGCAGTTACAGAGATTTTGTATTTGAGTTTGACCCATCCGAAGACTACATATTGACTTTCTATACCTTTAACATGAAAGATGAGAAAATCGATATTGAATTGAAAATATCTGATGAAAGTAAAAAATGGAATTAAGCTAAAATTATGAAAATTGATAAAGAAACTGATTTTATCGATTTGAAGACAATTGCCTAATCAATGTGCTAATAGTAAGAAGTTGAAAGTTGCTAAATATTCCTTAAAATTACTAACAAAATGGATATTGAGGTAGACATCACTATTAACCTATTGAGCAGAAATGCATTGCTCTAGCTTAAAGATGGAATATGGCAGTCCTATCCTTAAAACTATATGACAGCTTCTTCCAGTTTTTATTTTTACCCTCGACATGCAAACAAAAATATCTACATTTATTATCATACTACTTTATCTTAATTGAAGGTTGCTTACAGACTTTGGAGTTACAATAAAAATGACATAAATCCTATATAATGGCCTTTTCCTTTTGTTCCAGACTCTGATGAGTTGGCTCATGCCGACTACAGAACTAATAGTTATATTTCTATTGATCATGAAGAAATGAAAAATAAATGTTGGCCCAACTGTGTGATATTGATCACAACTTATCAATAGAAGTTAACTTCAATTATGTCAGGAAAAATGAGTAATAATAACATTTTTAAAATTATGGCATCTAACAATCAGATGGAGTTGCCATAAAAACAAAAAATGAGTTTTTCTTTGGGAAAAGGATAGGACAAATAAATACTGATGGACACTAAATATTTACTTTAGAATCAAATAATTAAGATATACTCCACAACAACTATTGGAGATTGCTCAATAAAAGCAAATGTATTCTCTTAAAAACGACCAGTTTGTCCAACCGAAGATGAGTAATCTGATTTCTTTATTTTCAATGGATAAACCAGCATAGCAGTCGACGATGTTAAAAAAAAATTAAAATAGCATAGCATGGAAGATGATAACAATATTTATATTTGCTTAACTGTTCACTCAGATAGCAGCTGCAAGATGACAATCGAATATTCTGGAGAAGAAAAAGGATTTAAAACAATATCTTTAGATACTTTTGAATAGATTAAACTGTAGGCTAATTAATCTAAGTATTATAAAGTTGAGGGATTTATCAAACAATTTGCTAAAATTACGAGAGTTAGTGGATTTCCATTTATTTATATTGAAAAATGCACACAAACAGATACTCTTGATTAATGCCAATAAAAATTTAAGAATTCAACGTAAAAAGGAAAACAAATTGTTGTTAAAACTGAATCATTTGAATAAGAACCTTGCGGACAATGCATATTTTTATTCAAGTTCAGTTCTATTGAACCATCTGAAATAAATTTTCATCTGCAATCAACTTTTGGATAAATATAATTGAAAGAAAACTAAATTTTGTCTGATTTTTTGAATGAAGGATAAACTAATCAATATATGCTACATAGCTTATCCACTGAAGATACCATTGTTAATATCAATGTGCAAGAAGGAAGTGTTCAAGCAACCTTAACAGATCTTAATTCTTATAAAGTTAATAAAATTGGCAATGCCTCTAATAAAATTATTCATTTTGTCATTAAAGGAAAGAAACCCAATGAAGTCAATAACTCATCCAAAGCATTAATTAACCCATTGGCTCTTTCCAACGACTTCCAAATCTCTCATCTATCAATAGCTTCTTTAAACTCATCAAAGGCTGCATCTTATACAGTTACCTATTCATCAGGATCTAGGCAAATAAATCTTCAAGACGGTCTTATAATGAACTACGTTCTTGAGCCTCATAAAGCAACATCATTTTATTACTATAACTAGGAAGGAACTGGTCATATTTATCTATCTCTAACAATGTCCAATTCATCTGTCCTAAATCAAATAAAGATAAAAGCTTATTATTTTGAGGATATTGCGGATGAAAACACTAAAAAATAATATACAATTGAAAAACCAGTTATGGCTAAAAAAACACCAAATCCAACAATTGTAGCCAATCTACCAGCTCAAAGTTTATGGATTATATAATTATAGAATCCGACTGATAAATAATAAAATGTGGCTGTTAGCATCAATCATAAATAACTTATAATTTTGCCATTTGATCATTAATTCCCTTTTCAATTACATCAAAAGTAAGATCTTAATATACTTGTCGATGTCAATATCCCTGGATTTTTGGAAGTCACTGTCAGAAAATGTGATAGAAGTTCACCCAAATTTTCATATACGTTTGACTATAATGAATTCATTAAAGACGATGCTATGTTCACTACTGATCTCAACGATAGTCCTTATTTTCAATAAACCATCAAAGCATTAAGAATAGGAACACTTTATATTAATTTTAAAGCTTAAGAAGATGCTGATTCATTATTGTCAATAAAAATTAAATACACTGAATAAAAAAATAAGATTGATAAATTGAAGGCTGGCAAAAGAGGGATACTTAGTTATGAACTCAACAGCGAAAGTAGCGCAAAAATTAGTGTGCCTGCTGCTTATTGCTCGAAAGAAGCTTGCAAAAATGTGAAATATTTCTTTATGAGTTCAGTAAATTAGCAAAGCTTATATTCTCAACTTGTTTGCTCTTCAAGTTTCTTCACCGAATTCAGTATTTCACAATAAAAACCATTAATTTTAACTAAAATGGATAAAACAAAAGAAACTAAGGGAGATATAATTATTGATTATACTCTTCCCGGAGCAGTGTCTTATATTGGAGTTAAGGCTGTTAGTGAAGCCGGAGAAGAAGTATATTATAGTCCAATCTAAATCGCAACTCTCTATGGAAAATGGTCAAAAGAAGGCGCTCTCCAAAAAATATCAATGGTCAGTCTATTTTTGATAGTTGTATGTCTATTGGCTATATTTGTGCGTCGACAAGCTCGTAAAGGTTATCGTCCCTTGGAATAACTCCCTGATTGATTGTTTATATGGCTAGTGTTTAAAAATAACGAAGATATGTTAATCATACAAGATTGTAAATTTTTGGATTTGGTAAGTTTACTGAACTGGGGAAGTTCTGTGACTTAATTCTGAAGATGATAATCATCTATTTTCCTGGTTCTACGCTAGCTTTGATGATTCCTCTTCCTCTATAGGGCTTTTTGAGTATGAATCGTTTTTAAGTGTATTAGCTATATAATATAATATTTACCTTTCATTTAATTAAATACCTAGTTTTCTCTTTGAATTTTAATCAAGATGAACTGCTAAATAACCATAGCCACATTAGCTCAGCAGCATATCATTACAAATCCATTCGTTATTGCCAATTACTTGTTTCTTGCTGTTATTGCGAGCATGATCCAAAAACACTTTATATAAGAAATTTGAATGTTTTGACTGTTTGCTCTTTTCAATATGAGTGGGACTTTCTGTGTAAAGATTGATGGAAGCAGTATCAGGATTATGATTAATCCAATCGTATTTTGCATACACAACATATATACCCTTTTGCAAACCAATCAATTCTAAGTTGTGTTCTGCGAAAAGCCGATTTGAACTAGAATTAATATATTTATATTCATAACCGCTTGCAGCTTACTAATATTTAGCGACAATTATAGCTGATCTGGCATATCCTCTTGCTTCTACATTAGGGTCGGATCCTCTTAGACTCTGTTGAGAAAGTGAGATTGTTAAGTTTCCTCCGTTTGTTTCAAATTGAAAGATTTCTCCTCTTTTACGATCGAATTCTGCTTATATGCTTGAAAAACTGGCATTGTCATTAATTTTGCAGATATCAACCATATCATAGTAATTAACAAAATCTTCCCAAAGCATGAAAAAGATACCATCATTTTTTTAAGTAAATTCCATTCTTTGCTTATCATTAGGAGAAATACTATTCCAGAATTGTCTATCTGAATCAGAGGCTCTACCCTGCCATTCCTTTTCACCCCAAGGATTTCTAATCTTAAGCATTTTGTAAGGTTGCTGATAAATATTAAGAATAGTATAAGCATGTCCTTTCACAAAACCATATTTCTCAACATCATCATCACCCTTTGTTCCACAACATAGAATACCACCTTTTGAGTAAGCTTACCACATTTTGTTCCATAAAGTATCCTGTCCCGGCTTGTTTGAAGGAACTTAGTTATATTCCGTAGGTGCTCCAGAAAATGCATGTAAAACTTCATTGGGTAATCCACCGACTATAGCTCCATATGATCCATGTAGTTTAGCCCAACATTTTTCCAAAATCATAACCCATATCTCTCGCCCTCCTGCTGGTTTAGCAAAAAGAGGATCTCCCTGCTGATTGACTGGAATATAATCATCAACAACTACTTCTCTAATAACTCCCTTATATAAAATTCTAGCCATATAGATGCCTGATCTGTTTATTTCAAGATTTGGAAAAAGGTTCTTAACTCTGAAATCATTTTCAGCTAAGGCTGAAATTGCACTTAGAAAATAACAATCTCCCAAACTTCCCTGCAAAATATCAGAAGAGTCAATTTTATTGCTTATAAATTCTGGGTTCTTGATTACATCTGGAATTCTCTTCCAGGTTGCTGTCATTTTAAGATCTTCCACATCCCCAATTGAAGATTGATCTGGTGGAAACTCAGTATCAGTAAATTTTTGCCCACTTTCTTGATGCTCTTTAATAAGTTGACTGTAGTTAGACTTTAAAACCTTCTTAATTACAACATTGGAGTTATTATCTGACAGCTCCTTGAATGTGGAATCTGTTGCCACTAAACTGTTCATAGGTACATTGTTCACAAATTTGGTAAAATCGAACCCACCCTGTCCTGGTTGGGCTTGTCCGCCTCTATTTCCTATCAAATTGGATACTCCTCCGATGAGATTACCAATACCACCAATATTACCAATTGGCCCAAAGTTACCGATTACTTGACTCAAGTTTCCAAAGATACCTCCAACTGTTGGAACTTTATTGAAGACCTCATAGGCGAAGTCTCCTCCTTGAGGAATATTGGAGCAAAGTCCGCATGAACTTAGAAAGTTAAACATGGTTATTTAAAATAATTCTTAATAAAATTTATGTTGTTCAACAGTACATTGAGAGAATTTACTAATAACCGGTAAATACAAAAGTAATAAACCTTACTGAAGAGTATTTAATATATTTATTAACGATTTCTTTTAGCATAGAATACAAATAATCAGAGCTTTTGCATGCTGACTGTGTCTACTGATTGAACAATATCTTCCCAAGCAAGAATTTGATCGAAAATATCGTCAGTAAGGACTTTATCATCTTCAATAACACATCCGATTTGAATCTTTTTAATTCCATAAGCAACTTCAATTTGCTTAGGTTCATTATTCCAAGCCAATCCCGGAATTTATAGGGCAAGAATTTTTTTAGAAAGATCGTCCAAGTCAGTTTCAGCGTCATAGACTTTAACGTCAAAAACTAAGATTGTCTTAGCAATTGGTTTAGCTTTTTTTGCTTTAGGCTCAACTTTTGGCTTAGGCTTTTCAGCTACTGGAGCAGAGGGCTCATCATCTCCGAAAAGATCGACTTCGTTTTCATCCTTCTTTACTTCAACTTTAGGAGTGTGTCGCTCGGCCCAACTTTTAAGTAAAATTGGAGAGAAACTAGAAACAAAAAGATACCAATAATGAAGATTAGGTGTAGCTGCAAGTTCTGGGAGTTCTAAATAAAAAATGATTTACTTCCAATGGCAAAGTAGATGCTGGCATCGAGAGGCCCAGGTAGTCCTCCCTCAGTTAGAGTGGGATGATTGGCAAGATGAGCCTCGATTTCTGGTAAATTGGTTGCAGAGAAAGTCATCAACAATTTAATATTATTAACCTTACATCAACTTGCAAGATTTGGATATTAATCTGTTGATATAAAAGAAATACTAAAAGTAATGTTTAAACAAAAATAGAGGAAACTTAAAAGAGACTAAAATAATGAAACCTTAAACAAATAATAATAATTTTGATGATTTTCTGTTATCAATAAATTTATAGAATAACACTTTCAAATTGTTGCTCACAAATTGCCAAAATTAAGTTTTTTGCTAATTGCTGGAAATTTATGATCAAAAGTAAAGTAAGAATTTGAAAGTGGAGAGTTTAAAGAGAGTACTCCATACGGGGATTCGGGGACTAGCATGTTATCTACTGCTTGATGAATAATGCAGGGATGAAACATTTTATCCTCCCTGTTTTCATCTTTTTTTGTTGAAGAAAACACAAGAGGACTTAAAGGATTATGAAATATGTTGATAAAATCGAAATTTTTACCTGATTTTGGTGTTTTTTAAAGAATGTCAGTTTTCATGTTGTCATTATCTCTAATTCTTTTTTTCTTCTTTTTTGTTTTTTAGGTGTCAATCTCTTCTTCAATTTTATTTTCTGCTTTTGGACATTCTTTGACAAAAATTTTAGCATCTTCATTTTCCTTATTATGAACCTCAACTGATTTTTCTTGTTCTTCCTCTTTGTCCATTTGTGAATGATAGTCCTAATCTTCTTCAATTCCACTCATTAGCTTTTCAAGTAAGTTTCGCTATACTACAGAAATTTTGGTCAGATAGTTTCCTACCTTGTTCTCGATATTGAGCTTTATCTTTTTGTATCTGATTAAGATGATAAGTACTTTTAGTACATTTCAGGTAGCTTCTTTTTCATCGAAGAGTTCCAGTGATTCTTTATTGAGTTATCTGTTCTACCTGTTAAGTATTTGGCTATCTCAGCCCATCTATTCCCTAATGATTTATGCGCGAGGAACAAAACCCACTCCTATTGGTCACTCCAATCCTCCTTCTTAATGTCTGGATTCAAATGATTATGCCATCTCTCACGACACTGTTTACCAATACGACCTATCTTAATAAACAATTACCTGGCAGATTTTAAGAAATAGTTGTCCATTTTTGTGCACCATACTTTTGAACCAGTTTTATGAGATAAGCATCTTCTTCAGTGGTCCATGAACGCTTTTTCCCTTGCTAAGTAGACACATACATTTGGACGCACAATCTGGACCATTGTAATTGTAAGAATCAGTCATAGTTGTTCTTAAATTGTGTTCGTGATAGTCCTCAAGTTTGGGTGATTTGGACATTTGAATTCAAATTGATATTAACGCTATGTAATAGTAAATTTTAACCATTCCAGAAGATTCATCAATCACGTCTGAGTTGACGCCATTCAGTGCGTACTCCCTACTTGCTTACAATTTGAATCTCCAATTTATCACCTGTATAGATATCGCGTTCGGCACATGAACGGAAAGCAGTTTAAACTAACTCAATTGCCTTTTCGATTGTTAATGCTGGTTTCTCGCTGTGTTTAGGATTGTTGTATCCAGTCACTTCAGCATCAAGATATGGGATAATCATGTGTGCTCCTGAACCTTGAGCCAAAGCTCTATCACTTCCATAGCTGCCAATGGCATCGTAGCCATAAACGACTCCTTTTCCGTCTTTATCAAGTCCGGCAACTAAGTTGAAAGTATAATAAGGGAAAAATCTTCTTCCATATAATGTTTTGGAGAGGAGATGAGCAATTGATTCAGTAGTTGGCTGTCTTTCGATCTTAAAATCATAGATTTAAAGCTTTGCTTTGAGAACCTGAATCGATTGTAATGTACTTTGGTGAGTTCACAGAAATCGGCGTACATTCCTGAGGTAGCAAGGATTGTTTTTTATGTGAGTTTAACCAATTTTGTTTCACTACGAGTGACGATACTGTAACCCTCTGAGAGTCTGGAATCACCTCCAACAACAACAAAGTCAGATCCTGCTATAGCGACTACTGTTCCTCCATTGTTCACATAAGGATTAAAGCGACCTCTTGCGTTCTCGATATCTAGAATGAAGGTGGTGGTACTTTCGGATTTGGCATCGAGGTACTTGTACTGATCTTGTGAGAAATGAGTGTTGAAGCCGTTTGGTTGATTGAGACTGATCTTCATTTTCAAAATTATTTTAAATATACGAAACTATTAATCTATATTGCATTTGCAAACATAATAAATCCAAAATGCGTGGACGCACTCTCCTACTCGCACTTATAGTCGCTCTTGCTGTGCTTTCTTTCGCACAAACTTAGGGCACCAAGATCACATTCTTTGTCGAACATTAGGTCGAATTACAGAAAGATTACTTAGAGATGGTGTTGGAGATTAAATCTCAGGATACCAGTCTTAAAGAAGCTCTAGCAGCTGCTGAAGACACAGTCACTTACGTTAGAAACGAAGCAGAATAATATTGCAAGTCCAACTCAAAGAAGAAAGGAGAATGTCAGTAGATAACTGAAAGTGGAAAATTCAATGTTGAACCAATCTATCGTCTAATCCGCCAGGAACCAGTTTTTATAAGTATTTCTGTCAACATTCAGCATTTTCTGTCACATATGAAGTCACAGCTAAAATTCTACAGACCAATAATGTTGGGCAGCTGGTCGACAAAATCAACAGAAGAGAGGGTACACTCATCTCAAGTCTCTAATGGAAGGCTCTATAGGTACTTGGTATAATATTTAGGAAGGAGATGAATAAATAGCAGCGATTGGAGAAGGTGTATAATAGGCTGAAAAAAGATGCAAAAATTTGGGTTTAGTTGTTGGATAGATTGAATAGATTGAATAGAGTGCAAACTTTTAGCTGTAATAAGTGTAAGAAGAGGGATAAGAATAATAATAAGGAGATGATGAATAAGATGAACCAGAAGTTGTGGTTTATAAATTCGTAGTTTCATGCATTGGAAAACAAAATAAAAAGAAATGATGCCATCTATAACTATTATTATTCTTATTCAATTGTATTCTTATTAATTATTGAAGAAAATGGAAGCAATTTATGAGTGGGGTTGGGGTTGGGGTGGGGGGTTGGGGTTGGGGTTGGGTTTGGGGTTGGGGTTG
>DYPS01000132.1 GCA_020719775.1 Desulfosporosinus sp.
TCATTCATCTTTGAACTATTTGCCAAATCCTCAATATCCGCACCATTTTTTACTAAACTATAAAATTGTGTTTCACCCAAAAGTAGATAAGCCCAAGTTTTAAATTCTCTTAAATCTTCACTTAGATTATTTATCCTTTTGATAAAATCCAAAGTTGCCCGTTGTTTTTGTTTGACATTGACATCTTTTAAATCTTTGTCCGACTTTGTCTCCACCAAATAGATATTTGTTGCAGTTTCAATCATAAAATCAGGATAGTAACTAGCCATCAATCCATCATCTCTAAAATAGCTAATCGTTGCAAAATCGTGTTTGAACTCTAAAATTTTGATAAATTTCAGCACCTTGCTATCTTTATCTAAAAACTCTAAAAATGCCTTTTCAAATCCACCTTTATTGGATGGATAAGATGTTTTTTCATAGATTGTTTTTTGTAAATCTAGCGAAAAATTTGCCCTCATATTCAAACTACTAACCTTTGAAAAATAGATTTTATTTACAAGGGGTTTTATATAAGTTGTACTATTTTGCATATTATAAATAAGTCTATTTATCTCATTTGTGATATGTGTTGTGATATTTGCATTTTTGAGCATCAAAACTCGCCAACTTTCATCTACAAAAGGGTTGAACTCTTGCCCAAAAAGTTTTGTTCTTATATATTTATCCAAAATTCCTAAAAGTTGCGGTTGATATATTTGCATTGATGGCAAAGCTCGGTTATGTCCTCGCACTTTCAATTGTCCCATTTTATGAGTTAAAATTTCTAGTAATTTTTGTAAATATTCATTGTAAGAGTTTGCACTAAACAAATCAGCACTAATACTATAATCCCCAAATGTAGTTTTAACTGTAAGCTCTTCACTATGGAAAACTTCCCCTTTTGTTGTCCATGATTTGAGCTGTTCCAAACTATGGTACATGTATGGCGGAAGTGCATTTACATCAAACTCAGGTGCATTTAACTCCTCTTCCTCATCTTTTATGATTTCCAAAAATGCCATATCATAATCTTGATAGTTCTCTTTGAGTCCTACTTTTATCATATCGCCTGTACTTGTTCCCTCTTTTGGTTCATTTTCATCAAAACCAAACTCATCACTTGAAAGTAAATCACCATAAAACTGTGTAAAGGCAGGATGTTCGATGATGCTCAAAACATCCAAATAAGAGCTAGGACTTAGTTTGTCTTTTAAAACTCTTTGTCTATTTTCTCGTTTTTCATCTTCAAATTCAGCTCCTCGATACATAAGTCTTAGCCCTCGACCGATAGTTTGCTCCAATAAAATCGAAGATTGATTTGACCTAAGTGGCACAATCACACAAACATTTGATACATCAAATCCCTCTTTGAGCATCAAAACAGAAATTACAACTTTTGGATTTTCATAAATATCAAGATTAAAAAGTTTTTGTTTTAAACTAGCCCATTCCTCTTTTGGTATCTCTCCATTTTTTTTAGAGTGAACTCCCATAAATTCATCATCTTTAAGTCCAATTTCCACCAAAAAATCTTCTACAAATCTCACAACTTCCGTATCTTCACACATGATAAGCATTTTCGGATGTTTTGGATTATTTAGTTTTGAAAAATCTTTTTCCAAAATATTTAGTTTAGTTAGACCTGCTTGTATCATTATTTTTTGACCATCACTTAGACCTATCACTTTATTTGAGCCTTCATCTCTTAGGGCTTTAAAGTCTAACTCCAAAGTAGATAACTCTTTTCTTTTATCAATAGTTATCATTTTTACTAAACCATCTTTTATGGCACTATTCAAATCAAAATCCACAACCACATGAGGGAAATAATGTTTAGCTCTATTTTGTCCGCTTCCTGTTGTGTCATAAGGTGTTGCTGAAAAATCTATTTGAATAAATCTAGTTCCTTTATTTTTAGCTATAAAATTTAAAGATTTTTGCCACTCTACCTCTTGAATCTCCCCTGCTGTTTTGTTTTCGTGGATATGATGGGCTTCATCATTCATAACTACCAAATCATCAAGCCCAGCTAAAAATTCTATCTCTCCACCACTAAAATAAGCATTATCAAGAGATTCCAAACTATTTCCTGCACTTATTCCAGGTCGTGCTGGAAAAATATCAGCTATCACACCACTTGGGTCATTAAGTGGGCTTATCTCTTGGGCTTCTTCTTTACCCATAAACAAATGCCAATTTGAAATAGCAATCATCCCATCACTTGTGATTTTTTTGCCTATTTCATCTTTGTTTACAACACTTGAAGATAAAAAAGCTTTGATTGTTGTTTCATATTTTTGAGATACAAAAAGCTCTTTATTTTTGAAAATATCACTTGTATTCACATCTCGACTTCCATCAATTCTTTGTTTTCCCATATAACTATCAAGCAATCTTTCATATACGATAAGCCCAGGAGCTATAAGCAAAAAGTTTTTTGAGTATCTTCCACTTTTTTCTTTCTCAGCTCTTGCATTGAGATATTGCCAAATAAAAAGTGCATTCATAACCCAAGTTTTTCCAGTACCTGTTGCCATTTTCATACCGTATTTTGGGATATTGTATTTCTCTTTTGTTAGAAGTGTGGAGTTAAGTTTTAAGATAAGTTCTTTGTCGCATTTTTCATAAATCTCTAAAACTGAGTTTATTTTAAGTATCTCATGCAAATAAATAGTGTTTAAAATAGCTTGTTTTTGCCCTCTATGAAAATTTATCTCTCGCTGTGAGATATGTGGTTCACAAAACCAAAACTTGATTAAATCAGCCGTAGTAGGGGTCACAAGAGTTAAAAACTCTCCACTTTCCCAAAGTTCATTTACTATTTTTGAGATACTTTGAGCTAATTTTAAAGGTATTTCCCCTGTTAGGGTATTGATAGGAGTTGCCATATTAGCACTCCCCACTACATTTTAGATTTGTGGGGACCCCAGTGCACATCTCCACTTTTACCATAGATTCAAAACCAAAAACATCAACCGCTTTGACACAAACGACTCTTTTCTCTTTTTTTGGAACCATTATTTTGGCACTATAAATCACATGAAGTGGATCGCCGTCATTTGCCGTGTTTTCTCTGTAATCTTGCCATTTACTCCTAAAAGTAACCGAGTCATAATCAGGGTCGATACTCCAATACTCAATAAGTGCCAGTGGGTCACTTGCCATCAACTCTTGAAGTGCTTTTTTATCGGCATCATCAAGTGGAATATTATCAGGGCTTAGTAAAATATAGTTATCAAGGCTTATTTGTAACTCTTCAAGTTCAGCACTATAATTTGATTTTTCTATTGGTTTGATAACTAGATATTGCAACGAGCTAAATCTGATTTTGCCACTCTCAACTAGTTTTTTATAAGTAGTTTTTGATTTGAGCTTATCAAGTAAATCAGGTGGAATAACCAAAACTTCAAGCTTTGAATCATTTAGTTCATTGATAGCACTACTTATATCGTATGCAAAATTCCACCCTAAAACTACAACTTTTTCCCAACCACCCAAAAAGTTATCCCTTAACTCAATAGCTTTTTTCAAAGTAGCAAGTCCAGTCATACGACTTGGACTATCTACAAAAACCAAAGTTTTTTTATCTTTGATATATCCCAAATTTTGCGGATATTCAGC
>DYPS01000048.1 GCA_020719775.1 Desulfosporosinus sp.
TAAATATAGTGATGCTGACTTAGCTGCAACAGGTGTTGGAAAATAATTTTAGTTTTTGCTAAGATTTAAAAAGCCTAGCTAATTTTAGCTAGGCTTTTTCATTTCCCAATTCTTTATCTCTTATGTTTGATTTTGCCTTATTCTCTTTAAGCTCTTTTATCTTTTGCTCTTTTCGCACGGCATCTTGTAAATCTTCAGTTGAATCAAACAAAAGTCCATTCATCATCTTTTCTCCATCATCAAATTGCCCTTGTTTCACAGCCCAAATAAAAATCCCAAGGAGTGAAAAGCTCACAATTATCCCAACTAATAATTCAAGCCATAAAATACCATCACTCATCATCTTTCTCCATCTATTTTAATCTGTTTTTGTTTTATCCTCATGCTATTTCCAACTACCAATAATGAACTCAAACTCATAGAAAGTGCAGCGATGAGTGGGATAACATATCCAAAGATAGCCAAAGGGAGAGTGATGAGATTATAAATAAGTGATATTGAAAGGTTTTGTTTGATAAAAGAAAAAGTTCGTTTACTGATATAAAAACTTTTTACAATCCCCCCCAATGTATCATTTAAAATCACAATATCGCTTACAGCTAAAGCAATATCAGCACCATTTCCCATAGCGATAGAGATATCTGCACGACTAAGAGCCAAAGAGTCATTTATCCCATCACCAACCATCACGACAATTTTTCCCTCTTCTCTTTGATTGCTTACGATATCTGCTTTTTGTTGTGGATTCATAGAAAAATGGTACTTTTTGATACCTAAAGTATCCGCCATTTTTTTCACTACTTGCTGATTATCTCCACTACAAATAATCGTTTCAATTCCATTTTTTTGTAGATATTGTATCGTCTCTTTTGCATCATCTCTAATAGTATCTTCTAGGAAAAATGAAGCCAAAGTTTCCCCATTTATCTGAAAGTGGTAGCTTGTATAAAGTTCACTATCATCTAATTTTCCACCAAAAAGTTTTTTATCTTCAAAAAGTGCGCTCACACCAATAGCTGGAATTTGCTCGATATTTTCAAGATTTATATGATGAAGATTTGAGTATTTTTCAAGCAAAAAAAGTTTGATAGCTTTACTAATAGGATGGGTGGAACTATCCACTAAACTATAAAGCAAGGAAAGTTCATCGTTGGACAAATGAATCTCACTTGAAATAACTGTGAGTTTTCCATAAGTAAGTGTCCCTGTTTTGTCAAATATCACAGTGGTAGCTTTTGCAAATGTTTCTATAAATTTTGCCTCTTTAAATAAAATCCCCTCTCGACCAAGCCAACTAATCCCAACAAGACTAGCAATAGGAGTAGCGAGTGCCAAAGCACATGGACAAGCGATAACTATCACTGAAATCGTGATAATGAGTGATTTTTCAAAAGAGAGTCCCATAATATACCAGCTTATAAAAGTGATAAACGAGAGAAGTAAAATAGTGATAGAAAAATATTTTGAGAGGTTATTTGTCATCTCTTCAATTTTTGGTTTTGAGTTAAGTGCATCTTCAAGGAGTTCAACTATATTATTGAGTGTTGAATTTGCATAATCTTTAGTCGCTTTGTATCGTATCACTTTGTCTACATTTATAGTTCCACTCAAGATTTTTGAGCCAAGTTTTTTCCCTATTGGGAGCGATTCCCCACTGATACTACTCTCATCAAAGGCACTTTCTCCACTGATAACTTCCCCATCCACAGAAGCTTTTTCACCATTTTTAACTTCAATAATGTCCCCAATTTGGATAGCATCCAAAGAGACCACTTTTTTCCCATCATTTTCAATCACCGTAGCTTCAAGGGGAATATATGATTTGATTTTGTCCATCGTATCAATAGCACTCTTTTTCCCTAAAACCTCAAGATATTTTCCAACTAAAACAAAAGTAAGTATCATCGCAACACTATCAAAATAACTATTTCCAACTCCACCAAAGAGGACATACAAAGAGTAAATATAAGTTAAACTAGCACCTGTAATAACCAAAAAATCCATATTGATGATTTTATTTCTAAGACCAAAATAAGCACCTCTAAAAAATATCCAACCACTATAAAAAAGGACTGGTGTCGCAAAAAGCCATTCCGCAAAATGAACCATTTGGGTCATACTTTCACTCATTCCTGTAAAAAATCCAGTATATTTTGCAACACCAATCATCATAATATTCATAGAGGCAAAAATAGCGACACTCATCCGTAAAAAATAATCTCGATTGTTTTTTATAGATTTTTTATCTGTGTCTGTTTTTTCGTAAGGATAAGCATTGTAGCCGATACTTCTTATCTTATCGATAATTTGAGAAAGTGTTATTACCTCTTCATCCCAAATAATTTTTGCTTTATTGTTTGTAAAATTGATGTTTGCTTCCACAATTCCATCTGTTTCATCTAAAATCTTTTCATTGAGCCAAATACAAGCAGCACAGTGAATCCCCTCAATAATCAAATCAACTCTACTAAACCCCTCTGCAGTTTTTTTAATATACCGTTTATGGAAACTTTCCGTATCAAAAGTGGAGCTATCGTCCCCAAGTGCAAGTGGTTTCGCAAGGGTATTTTTACCTATTTTGTCATAAAAACTTGACAATCCATCATCTTGTAAAATATGATAAACCCCTTGACAACCATTGCAACAGAAATACAGAGATGGATTTTCCTCCTCTTGTATCATCACTTTTTCATCAAATTCCAACTGGCAGTGACTACATTTTACTAGAGACATACAAATACACCTTTTTCGTAATCTTTTTTGATTTTAGTATGTTTTTTAATAAGTCCATTCATACAAATAAATACACCTTTTTTTGGATTGTTTTTTAAAAACCCTAATGCCATTCCGAGGGTAAATGAGGCTTCAACAGGTTCAATACTATAAGGTTGCATTGCTCCAACAAAAATAATAGTTTTATTTTTGATAAATTTCCCTAAAACTTTTGCTGATTTTTTCATTGTATCAGTACCATGTACTATGATAATTCTTTGTTCACGAGAAGCTATTACTGTCTCTAAAAGGATTTTTCTATCATTTTTATCCATCTTAAGGCTATCTTTATAGATAATCCCCTCTATTTTTGGAAGTTCATTTGATAGAAGTGTTTTTTTTAAAATATCAAAAATTGTATGGTTGTGTTGAGGAACTACTAATTCTCCGGTCGTTGGTAGATAAATTTTATTGAAAGTTCCACCAACATTTATTATTTTTAAATTTTTATTCAAATAAAACTTCTCTTTTCTTATTTTTAAATTATTATAGCGAAGTATTATTAACTATAATAATTTCGATTTTGATGGATTGTTTACTTACATAAATATAATTGAATTAAAATATTTATGAAAGTAAACAATAAAAATAACATTTAGAAAATATAAATAATCCTACAGCCAAACACCATTTTTTATATAGTATCCAAAAAGGTAATAACTCAAAATTAGCATATAAATACTATTAAAAATTATTGAGATTTTATAATAAAATTCTTTATTACCACCAACCAAATCAACAGCCATTAAACCCATTCCAAAAAAAGTACCAAAAAAAAGAAATCCATATAAAAAATATCCAATATAAAAATAATGATATTGTAAAATACAAAATGGGCAATGGTGCGTAGGAAGTTCATAGATATAGGTTCCAAAAAATACAATAAGTGAAGTAATAGCAATAAGTAAATAAATAATATTGATAAGAGAATAAAGATAGTCATTTCGTATAAAGAAAAAGAATATCAAGATTAAATAAATAAGATAAAATAAGTACCCATACCATTGAGTGTCCATAGCGAATAAGAGACTTAAATATGTTGTTGAAGAATTTGAAAAGAGTGCCCCACAACAAATGGCTATTTTCGATAAATCAATACTGTCAAACATTAAAAAATCTAATCCAATTTCAATTAAAATAAGTAAAGCAGCAACTATGAAGAATCCAAATTTTATTTTTGAAAAAGGAAGATTTTGAAAACGTAAATCTCCATAATGAATAATTAACCAAAAACCAAAAAGGTATAAGTTAACAACCTTTAATATAAGTAAAGGGATACCGTAACTACTAGCATCAACTACACCAGCAGCACACATGGCCCCAATAATTATATTAGAAAGATCATCTATTACATAGATGAAAAATAAAAAAATTGGAATTTTTAAAAAAAATATATACTTGATAATTGTTGCGACAAGATAACTTCTTTTTTCCAATCTATACTGCAAAGAAGAGGTGGAATTAAAATCCCATTTCTGAAATAACGCAATTGAATAATATAATGATATCAATAAAAATAGTAAAAAAATAAGATCTAAAAATAATATAATCTGAACATTTGGATTTAAAAACATTTATTTATTACCCATTATTCTAATTAAATCACTTTTCCATTTTTGATTTCTATGATTTTGTCAACAATTTTATGATCAAAAAAGATTGGATCATGAGTAGCGATAATGATAGTTTTATGAAGTGCTTTTAAACTTTCGAGATTTTTTATGAATTCAATTGAAAGTTTTTCATCGAGATTCGCTGTTGGCTCATCTGCAAGGATAATATCAGGATTGTTTACTAATGCCCTTGCTATGGCTACTCTTTGTTGTTCTCCACCTGAAAGTTTTTTTATTTCAATATTCTTTTTTGTTTGAATATTAAAATATTCAAGTAATTCATCAACCCGTTTTGTAATAAACTTTTCATCATGATTTTGTGGAATAAGAGGTAAGATGATATTATTAAAAACAGTTAAGTTCGGAATGAGATTATATTTTTGAAAAATAAATCCAATATTTTCAAGACGGTATTTAGAAGAAAAATCATCACTTAGTTTTGAAACTCTCATCTCTTTTACTATCACTTCACCACTTGTTGGTTTGGTCATATTTGCTATTATAGATAAAATGGTGCTTTTCCCACTACCGCTTGCTCCTTTTAATACTACTACTTGCCCTTTTGAAATTTTGATATTTATTTCATGAAGTGCAATTATTTCATCATTATTTATTTTATATTTTTTTGTAATATTGTTTAGTGTGATCATCTTAAAACCTCATCAGCGTCAGCAACAGAAGCTCTCCATGATGGGAAAATAGTTGCAGCTATATAAATTGGAATACAAATAAAAAATATTGTTGCCATCAAAGAAAGATTTAATTCAAACGGAATAGAAAATTCCGGCTTCATGGTATTAAATCCTAAGAATAAATTTTTTAGTAATGGTGCTTCTAAAATATAAACATATAAAAATGATAAAATAAATCCAAATAAAAAAGCAGTTATTGAGATAATTGTACTTTCATAAAACTTCCATTTTAAAATATTATTAGTGCTCCAGCCAACAGCTTTTAAAATCCCTATTTCCCTTTTTTCTTCATTATTTAGGCCACTACTTCTGTCATAAATTATCATAAAGAAGGAAAATAAACAAACAATAAAAAGCGCTAAAAACAGTCCACCTTTATAGTTAAACATCTCTTCATAGCTTCTTTTTAAATCCTCTCTTGTAGTAACTTTGTAATTTGGAAATATCTCTTTGATTTTTAATGCAACCGTGTCTATTTCTTCAATATTTTTAACATCTACAACGATATCTGTGACCATTGTTTGGTTAATTCCAAAAATTTCATAAGCTAAATCTTTTGACATTAGGATAATATCATTTGTTTGGAGTGTTGTTTCTCTATCAAAACTTCCAATGATATTTACTTGCTTTATCTCACCATTTGGTTTGATAAAGTTAAAGTATTCTCTATAGTAATTTTCATTCAGTATTTTTAATATACCATTGCCAACAATCATCTCATTTTGCATTTTATTAAAATCATATTGCTTAGTTAGTATTTCAAAATTATTTTTAGCTTGTTGTTCAAATTGATCTATCCCAACAATTGTAAAATAGAGATTCTTTGGAGCAAAATAATAGTATCCCCAAACTCTTCCATTAGCACTTGATATCCCATTGATTTGAAGAATTTCATTGATTTTACTTTCTTCTATATCAATAATTTTACCAGCTTGAGTATTTTGAATAGTGATTTCTGGTAAACTATTTACTGTTGTAAGTAATTCTTTTTTTAATCCATTTGAAATTTCGAAAATAGATGCAACTAGAAAGATTAATATTGTAAAAAGAGTAAAAATAAATATATTCTTTGTTTTCTGACGGAGAATGGAATTAAGAGCAAACTCAAAAAAATAAAAATTTACATTTTTCAATAGACAAAACCCATTTTAGAATTTGATTGAAGTTCCCCATCATTTGGGAAGATATCAAAAATACTTGCACAACTTCTATTTCGAATATAAAGTTCATTTGATCCAACTGCAAAATTTGGAAAGGCAAAAAGATTAATTTGATCTGTTTTCAATTTGTTCACCTCTTCTATTTGCTTTGAAATATTCTGTAAGTATAAAATCTCGACAATCAATAAACTAATTAAAATATAAAAAATTAAAGAGAAATATTTTGTTCTTGACTTCATTTGGTAATTTTATCAGAAGAATGTTAAGTATTTGTTAATGATTTAATTTTCTTAAGATAACACCACTTTCTATATGACTACTAAAAGCAAATTGATCAAAAAAAGCAAATTTTTCTATCTTATGGGTGAGACTTAATTTTTCTAAATCTCGTTTTAGTGTTTCAGGGTTGCACGATATATAGATAATTTGAGCAAAGTCGCTGCAAAGTTTTTGAGTTGTTTCATCAAGCCCAGCTCTTGGAGGGTCTACAAATATAGTAGAAAAGTTATAATCATCTAATTTGATGTTTTCTTGGGTAATTCTCCTAAATTCTCTTACTCCATTTTTAGCTTCTACAAATTCTTCACTTGACATTCTTATAAATTTTATATTTTGTATATCATTGAGTTCACAATTTATCTTTGCAGAATTTATGGAAGTTTTACTTATTTCTGTTGCTAATACTTTTGTAAATTTTTTACTAAGTGGTAAAGTAAAGTTTCCACCCCCACAATATAATTCACATAGATCATCATTGGACACTATATTATTTAAAACCCATTCAATCATTTGAATATTCACCTTTTGATTTGGTTGAGTAAATCCACCTTCTTTGTATCTAATGTTGAATGTTGAATGTTGAATGTTGAAATATTCACTAATAAAATCTTCACTTAAGATAATTTTTTGTTTTCTGCTTCGACCTATTATTTTGATTCCAAATTCAACTTGGAGTTTTGAAGCTTCTTCTTTCCAGTCATCATTTAATACCGTATGATAGATAAGAGTTACCAAGAGATCGTTTGCCATGCTTGATAAAAATTCGATCGTAAATAATTTATGATTTAATATTTTAATATTTTCTAATTTATTTAGTAGTTTTGGCATAATGTTTGAAATGTTGTTATTTACTATGCTACAACTTTTTATAGGTAAGATATTTTTTTCTTTATCATTCATAGCATAATGAAGAGTGAAGTTGTTTCCCTTGTCAAAAATTTTCCAGATACGAAATTCTGCTCTATTTCTAAAAGCACCATCATCGCTTTTAATAATATCAAAAGCATTATTGTAAAGAGTCTGAAATCTTTCCTTTTCTTTGTTGATTTTGATACTAAGCTGTTCATCATAGGTAAATCTACCAAGATTACAACCACCACAAATATTAAAATAATCACACTGCATTTATAAATCCTATTCTTTAATTTAACTAGAATGTCATTTTAAATAGCATAAGCTATTGTGTCAATTTCATTAGCTTCTTGAAAACCCTTTAGTCTTAAACGACAACTATCACAAAGACCACAGGCTTCTTTTTCATTTTTATAACAACTCCAAGTATATTTGAGAGGAACATTCATCTTAAGTGCTTTTTTAACGATTTCCCCTTTAGTCATATGTACTAATGGAGTAAGGATTTGAAGTTTTGTTTCTTTCTTTGTTCCTTGATTTATGGCACTTTCCATTTTCAGAATAAATTCATCTGTACAATCTGGGTAACCACTACTATCTTCTTGAACAACTCCTATAAAAAGTGCTTGAGCATTGTGTTTTTCTGCAATTGCAGTTGCAATACTCAAAAATATACCATTTCGAAATGGAACATAAGTAATTGGAACTCCGGTTTCAATTCCTCCAAGGGGGATATCAATAGTTGTATCGGTGAGTGCAGAAGCTCCAATTTGAGTAAAAAATGGAATATTGATTTCGTATTTCTCTTTTATCTCGAGTTCTATACAAATATTTCTAAAACATTCTAATTCTTTATGTTCTGTTCTTTGTCCATAATTAAAATGAACAGCAATTATTTCATATCCATCATTTTTTGCTAAATATGACGCAAGAGTTGAATCCATTCCCCCACTTAATATGCAAACAGCCTTTTTAGTTGTTTTGTGCATATTTTCAGCCACCTGTTTGATAAAATGCTCTGTCACTACTGTTGTCACTACCCCATTTGTTTTTTTCTGGTTTATTTTGAAGAACTATTTTTAAAATATTAACTGCATCAGTAATATTTTTTTCTTTAATCGCATCTGCAATACTTAAAGCATCTTCAAAATATAAACATGGGATAAGAAACCCTTCAGCTGTTAATCTTATTCTGTTACAATCCTTACAAAAATCATCAAGATGTGGTTCAATAATTCCAAATTGATAACCATCATCTAGTATATAGCCTTGAGATGGGCTACTTCCTATTCTTGGAGTTTTTGTAAAATTATATTTTGTTTTTATTATTTCTTGAATCTCTTGGGAACTTAATCCTTGTTTGACCGAAGCATGACTATTTTCCATAAATTCAATAAATCGTATTTCGTAGTTCCTTTGTTTGCAAAATTCAAGTAAATCTAATAAGTCAGAATCGTTAACATCTTTTAATGGAACACAATTAATTTTAATTTTTAATCCAACTCTATCTGCAGCTTCAATTCCTTTTAAAACAGAATCTAAAACATCTTTTTTTGCGATAAAATGGGCCGTTTCTTTTTTTAAAGAATCAAGTGAAATATTTATTCTTTTAAGCCCAGCATCTTTAAGTTGTTGAGCTGTTTCTCCTAACAGTGAACCATTAGTCGTGATAGATAAGTCAAGTTCAGGAGCATAATCATGTATCATTTTAATGAAGGAATCCAAATCTTTTCGCAATAAAGGTTCTCCTCCTGTAATTCTTATTTTTGAGATTCCCTCATCGATTGAAGCTTTTACAAACAAAAAAAGTTCTTCGTAGCTAAGAAGATTTTCTTGAGGAGTCCATGAAAATGGTTTTTCTGGCATACAATATTGACATCTGAAATTACATCTTTCAGTAACTGAAATTCTTAAATAATCGACTTTTCTTTTATAACCATCAACTAACAAATTTAATCCTTTTGTATTATATGTCAAAATTTGACATATATGAGCTAAAATATTTGAGTATATTACTAAAATATTTTAAATTTATAGGTAAAACTTAAATCATAGTTCTTTTGATTATAAAAAATAATCAAGGAAAAGTTAATAAAAATGATGAACCGCTTATAATTCTTAGTATGATATAATAAAATAAAATGAGAAAAGGATTATTATGGAAGCAGGTCAAGAGTTAGTTTCATTATCTATATTAGTACATATTTTTGCAATTTTTGCATTACTTATGGTTATAGGGATTAATTTTTATTTAGTTTATACAGAGGAGAACTTTTTTAAGTTGGCTTCAAGATTAAAAAAAATAACACCATATTTTCATTCTATTAATTTTATTCTTGCATATACTGGAGCAGTATTATCTGGGTATACTCACGATCTTAATCCTACAGTTATTCTCATGATTCCTACTTCATTATTTTTGATGATAAGTGAGATTAAAAGATATAAAAAGATGAGAGTGATAAAGTTGGCCGATATTGAACTTCAGGTAGATTTTAGAGAATTTGCAAAAAAAATCTATATTATGCAAATTATTGTTATAGTGTGTGTTTATATGATTTCAAAACTTTTTTAGGGGGTTTTCGATGCAATTTGTTTATCACAATTCAGCAGGGGAAGAGTTATTAAAAATAGATGGAGAATTGTATAATTATCTTTTTAAAGCAAGAAGACAAGAGAAGAGCGAAGAGCTTTATCTTAGAAATTTAAAAGATATTTTTTTGTATCGATATGAGATTGAATATTTAGATAAAAAGCAAGCAACACTTCGACTTATTTTTAAAGAGGAGAAAATTGTAACAGTCAAGAGAAAATTGCATATCGGTTGGTGTAAAATAGAGTTTAAAAATATTGAAAAAATCATTGCATCCCTCAATGAAATAGGTGTTGAGAAAATAACTTTTATAGAATGTCAATATTCTCAAAGAAATATCCAAATTAATTTTGAAAAATTAGAAAAGCTTCTTCATAACTCTTCATCTCAATCTGGAAGAAGCGATATTATTAAATTGGATTATGTAAAGAGTTTGGATGATTTTTTAAAAATTTATCCCGAAACTTATATGTTTAATTTTAGTAATAATGATATTGAAGATGTAAAAGATAATATTGATACTATTATTTTGGGCTGTGAAGGTGGTTTCTCATTAAATGAAATTAGTAAGTTTGCTCCAGATAAAGTTATTGGGATTAAATCAAATATAATTTTAAAAAGTGAAACGGCGGCTATTTCAATTGCATCAAAATTAATAATGTAGAGGATGAGTAGATTGCTTCTTTATATGGAGTGAAAAAGTTGTTTAGAAAGTTCATATAGGAATTTGAGAAGTTAATGCCTTAGAAAGCTTTTTTCTAAATTGTAGTTATTTAAGTTGTTTTTAGTGAGTAAAATAGATTTTGTATTAAAATGAGGTTATCAAATGGAGTCCACCATCATAAATTTTACGACGGTGGACTTATTTTTTATATGAAGTTAAATAATATTTATATAACTTATCTTGACTAATGTAGTTTTTTCCAAACTGACTTTTTCCATAATATAGCAAATACTGTAAATATTGCAGCATAAAGAACAAACCAAATACCTAAAGCATCTCTTTCTGGTTTACTAGGATCGCCAATATTTTCTAAGTGTTTCATAACTTTTTCATAGCTTTCTTTTGATAAACCAACAGCAGGCATCGCAGTACCTTCTAATTGTATTTGTGGATTTTCAATAAAAGTTTCTAAGAAGTTTTCACTTCTTGCTCGAAGGATCATTGATAAATCTGGAGGTAATTTACCCATATATTTAGTTAAATTAGCTTGATAATCTAATACTTTAATATCGAATGCTAAAGAATCTTTTTCGTATTTGAATCTTTCTTTTTGACCAATTTGAGTCCATTTTTCACCAAGTGCTTTTCCATCATATCTAGCTGCATGACATCTACCACAAGCATCAACATAAACTTCTTTTGGAGTTAATTCTTTTTTTGCTATAGATTTTAGATAACTTACTATACTTGCAATTTCTTCTGGAGACATCCAGTTATAAGCTGGCATTGGATGAGCTTTTCCACTTCCTTCAGGAAATTTATGTGATACATTTGAAGCTTTTGCAGGATCTGCTATAAATGCTGCTAAATAATTAGAAGCAAAAATTGTACCAGAATTACTTAAATCAGGTGGATTTACACCATAGCTTGCACTTGCAGTTACTGCATCCATTGGAGTAGGAACATTTTGTGAATTGATACTATGACAAGCAACACAGTTAGCCATAACCAACTCTTTACCTTTAGTCACATCACCTTCAGCAACCGCTGGCATATTTTTATATGTAAAGCCTTCACTTTCTATATGTTTGTGCATTTGTGAGTGAGCAAAAGGCTCAACCCCCCAATATGTTATTAGCGAAAAGAATACAACTACTACTAATATTTTTAATTCTCTCATTATATTCTCCTTATTTCTTTTTTTCTATCTTAGTGATAATTGGTAAAATTATCCATAAGCTTATAAATGATAACGCCGCAACAAGACCAATTGTATTAAATGCACCTTCAGGTGGAACTTTTCCCATAACAGATAGAACAATCATATCAATTAATAATAACCAGAACCATACAAAGAACATTGGTCTTTTGTGCGCTGGAATTGCATTTGGGCTTCTATCTAAAAATGGTAAAAGTACAAAAATAACTTGAGAGAATGCAAAAGCAATCAGTCCAATATCTTTAGAGAAAGGTCTTAAAATTTCATATGACCATAAGAAATACCATTCAGGATAGATATGTGCTGGAGTTTTAAGTCCATCAGCTGGATCAAAATTCACTGGATCCATCGCAAATGCAAAATGATAAAATGTTAAGTAAAAGAATAAAATCAAGAAAAATCCAAGAACCATAAAATCTTTCGATAAGAAATCCCATTGGAATCTGATAACCTTTGCTTCTTTAGTATTTCCAGCTAAATATTTTTTAGCTTCTTCATCAAAATCAATCATTGCACCCTCTTGATTATTTACATGTGGAATTCTAAGCGTTCCAAAGTGTAAAACAATAACACCAATAATAATTAATGGCATTAGAAGTACATGAAGCATAAAGAATCTTGTTAAGAAAGCATCCCCAGGAACATAATCCCCTCTAATCCACTCTACAACACCATTTAATTCTAAAGAACCAGCACTAAATAGATTTGTAATAACCATTCCAGCCCAGTAAGACATCTGTCCCCAAGGTAACATATATCCAGAGAATGCTTCAGCAGAAAAAGTAACAAACAACAACATCCCAGAGATCCAAATCATCTCTCTACCTTGTTTGTATGAACCATAGTAGATTCCTGTAAACATATGAATATAAATAATTAAGAATACAACAGATGCCGCAACACCATGCATATGTCTAAATAACCACCCATAACCAACTTCTTGCATAATAGTATAGTTAACACTATCAAATGCTAAAGCTGCATCTGGTTTGTAGTACATTAAAAGAAAAATTCCAGTAATCAGTAATATCCCAAAAGTAACTGCAAGAATCATCCCCATAGCCCATAAGAAATTTATATCTTTTGGAATCCAATACTCTTCGGCTAATACTCTTCTAAGAGTCTTAACTGCAAGTCTTTCATCTAACCATTTTTCTGAAAATGGTTTTGCATTTTGATCAAAGTGTGCCATATATTACCCCTTATGCTTGCAATGGTGTTTCACCAAGAACACCATCTGCTTTCATTTTTTTATACTCAGGACCTTCTTCACCTAGGATAATTTTTCCATTTTCAAGTTTAAATGGTGGAATTAGCATAGGAAGTGGAGCAGGTGCCTTTGTATTGATACCAGCTTGATCATAAGTTGCACCATGACACGCACATAAAAATGCTTCATTAGCTGTTGCTTTTGGATCATATGATGGAATACATCCAAGATGTGTGCAAAGCCCAATACAAATCATATAGTGATTATCTCCTATAACCAAATCTCTTTTTTTTACTACATCACTTGAAGCAGCTACCATCTCTGGTGTTTTTTTGAGAATAAAAACTGGTTTTCCTCTCCATTTTTCTGTGTAGAGTACATTAGCTTCAGCTGTTGAGATATCAACTGTAGTAGTACCTGCAGCTTGTACACTTGGAAGTGGATCCCAAGCTTTTTTCATACCTGCTAGGGCAAATACGCCACCAACAGCAGCACATGCACCAAATGCAATTCCCATTACATCTCGTCTATTTATATTTTCAGACATACTTTCTTTCCTTTTTAAAATTTTTAGCTAACCATTATATAATTTCAAATCTTAATATTTTATAAGGCAGTTTATTAATATTATTATTATATTTTTTTAATAAAAGATAAAGATTTTAATAAAAAAGACCTTCTTTAAGGAGGGCTAATTTTATATTTTTCATCTGTTGATGTTTGTTTTTGCACCACTCTGGATCAAGTAAAGAATTGTTATCTATACCGGCAGTAATTCTAGAAATAGAGATATTGTGGGGTAGTATTTTAATAGATTTTACTAAAATATCTATATAAGATTTTTCATCAATGGGTTTGAACTTTTCTTTTAAATAATCAATAGCAAGAAGTGTATTTTTTGTAACATATAGTGGATGAAATTTTATAGAGTCTATGTTTAAGTTTAATGATTCTATTACTGTTTGTAACATCATATCTTCTGTTTCATCAGGAAGACCAAAGATTACATGACCACAAACGAGTAAATTCTTCATTTTTGTTTTGGTTATCCATTCTTGAATATTTTTAAAATCATGCCCTCTGTTTATTTTTTCTAATGTTACATCATAAACCGATTGAATACCATATTCAATCCAGATTTCATATGTGTTTGTTTTCATTTTTAAATTTTGAAGATACGGGGGTAATTGACGTTTTGATAGGCTTTCTAAATAATCGAGTGTTTCATCTGTGATACAATCAGTTCTGGTGCCTATACTAAGTCCTATTACATTCTCAAAACTAAGTGCTTTTTCGTAAAGAGCTTTTAGGGTATCAAGGGGAGCATAGGTATTTGTGAATGACTGAAAATAAACGATAAATTTTTTAGCTTTAAATTTATTTTCCAGTCTTTGTTTAGTTAAATTAAATTGATACTCAAGTTGTAAAAGTTGTTTTTCTAGATATTTATTTTCAGTACTATGTAAATTGAGCTTGAATTTTGATTTATCTGTTAAATTTGGTGAAAAAGATTCATTTTCACAAAAAGTACAACCACCTTTTGCTACTGTACCATCAATATTTGGACAAGTAAAGCCACTAATACTAATCGGTATTTTATAAACTTTCTCTCCAAATTTATCCTTGAAATATTTACCTATAGTGAGAATTTGTCTCAAAACTTTAATTTCTCTCTATACAACAAAATAATCGCCATCAAAGCTAACCATTGAATAGTTTCTGTCATGACCTAGTGAATCTTTTAAATCATTTATCGATAAATATTCCAATGAATCAGCACCAATATATTCACATACTTCTTCTTTTGTCATTGAAGCATTAATAAGCTCAGCTTTATTAGGAGTGTCAATTCCGTAAAAACAAGGATATTGAATCATAGGGCTTGCAACCCTAAAGTGAACTTCTGCCGCACCAGCTTCTTTTAACATTTGAACTATTCTTTTGCTGGTAGTTCCTCTGACAATGCTATCATCGATTACGATTAAAGACTTTCCATCAATAAGTGATTTCATAGGATTTAATTTCATTTTCACTTTGATATTTCTCATCTCTTGCGTTGGTTCAATAAAAGTTCGTCCAACATAATGATTTCGTATAATTCCTAATTCAAAAGGAACACCACTTTCTTGTGCATATCCTAAAGCAGCTGGAACTCCAGAATCAGGTACTGGAACAACCATATCACATTTAATTAAAGATGTTTTGTCATTTTTAGCTAAAGCTTTCCCCATATTTTCTCTAACTC
Source organism: Desulfosporosinus sp. (assembly GCA_020719775.1). Taxonomy (GTDB): domain Bacteria; phylum Campylobacterota; class Campylobacteria; order Campylobacterales; family Arcobacteraceae; genus CAIJNA01. The sequence goes on from DYPS01000048.1 coordinate 15,300, forward strand.
TATATACACTTTTCCCATCGATTACACTATCTGGCCTTGCAAAATAAATATATTCAAATGCACAAGGTCTAAATGGCGATCCAGTAAATAATTGGATAGATTCTGGTTCTTTATCCTTATGTGAAAGAATTAACATCTCTCCTGGTTTTACATCTCTTATAAAAGTTGCTTCAACAAGATCAAATGCACAAGTTTCACTCGCAACTATCCATCCACCACTTTTTAATTTTCCAAGGCTAAGTGGTCTAATTCCAAATTTATCTCTTATTACAAAAAGTTTACTTCGACTTTGAATAATGAAATTATAGGCACCTTTTACATACTCTAAAGCATCAGTAATTCTATCTGTTAATCTATCCTTTGTTGATCTAGCAATAAGATGAATAAGATTTTCAGTATCCATTCCCGTTTGAAAAATAGCACCATTATCTATTAACTGTTGTCTTACTTCTTGTTTATTAACAAGATTACCGTTATGAACAATAGAAATCTCACCTAACTTGTATTTTGCATGAATTGGTTGTGCATCAAATACAGAATCACTTCCAGCTGTCGAATACCTATTATGCCCTATTGCAATATCTCCTTGAAGTATTTTGAAAGCCGCTTCATCATAAACATCTTTTACATAACCTCTATTCTTTACAGTGTAGATTTTCTTATCACCACTTCCTCCACTGCTTATACCAGTTGCTTCATGTCCTCTATGTTGCATTGCAAAAAGAGCTGCACTTGCTAGCCTTGCAGCATTATCATTTCCAAAAATTCCTACTATTGCACACATATTATAATCCTAAACAATCATTGATTGAATATAAACCACTTTCTTGAGTGTCCAACCAAAGAGCAGCTTTTATAGCTCCTCTACTAAATGTATTTCTAGCAGTTGCTGTATGATTAAGTTCTATAAATTCACCATCATTATAAAAACCAACTGTATGACGACCTACAATATCTCCACCTCTTAAACTCATAACTCCGATTTCATCTTTTGTTCTAGCACCAATTACTCCATCTCTGCCTGAAATTCGTACACTATCAAGATCAAGTTCTCTAGCACTTGCTGCATGTTCTGCTAAAGTTAAAGCAGTTCCACTTGGGCTATCAACTTTATGTCTATGGTGTTGTTCAACTATTTCACAATCAAAATCTCTAAGTGTTTTTGAAGCAAGGGCAACAAGTTTGTTGAGAACCGCTACACCTAAACTCATATTAGTTGCATACAAAATAGGGGTAATTTTACTAGCTTCTAAAAGAAGATTTTTTTGATGCTCATTAAAACCAGTTGTTGCAATTACAAGCGGCTTATTCCCACCTAAATTTATTACAGTTGATAGGAGTTCTTCTGTTGCTCGTGGTGCTGAAAAATCAATAACAACATCACAATTTTCTAACATAATCTTCATATCATTTGTGACCACAGTTCCTTCTGGAAGTGACTTCTTTAATTCATCAAAAACATGAATACTTCCAATTTTTGCTAGAGGATGATTTTCTAAATCATCAATGAGTAAAGAACCAACTCTACCAGTACTTCCTAAAATTCCAACTTTTAACATTTATTGTCCTTTGTTTATTGTAAATATGCGATTGCACTAATTCCAGCAGTTGCACCATCACCAGCAGCACAAATTACTTGTTTTGGAGCATTTATTCTAATATCGCCAGCAGCAAAAAGTCCAGCAACAGAAGTTCTCATATTAAGATCAACTATAACTTCCCCTGAACTATTTGCATCACATAAAAAACTACCATCATCTTGGATAAGTATTTGATTTAATATATCTCTCCCAACAAAAACAAAAACTCCTAAAACATCAAGAGTTTTGATTTCATGTGTTTCTTTTGATTTTACTATTAAACCTGTAACTCCCATATTATCTCCAATAACCTCTTCTGTTGTATGGCTTAATATTTGGATGATATTTGGTATTTTATGTAACTTTTCAACCTCATGTGGTGAAGCTCTAAATTTATCTCTTCTATGAACTATATAAACAGTTTTACAAATATTTGATAAGAAAATAGCTTCCTCAACAGCAGTATCACCGCCACCTATCACAGCAACATCTTTACCTTTATAAAAAAATCCATCACAAGTAGCACAAGTACTTACCCCTCTTCCGAAAAACGCTTTTTCCCCTTTGACATTTGCATGTTTTGGAATGCTTCCAGTTGCAATCAAAACAGATTTTGCTTCAACTTTATCCCCATTGATAAGTGAAATGGTAAAAATATCACCTGTTTTTGAAAGTTGTGTAACTTCATTCATACTATGTTGCAAACCAAATCTTTGACATTGCTCAGGCCACTTTTCCATTAGCTCCATACCTGTTACAACCTCTAATTGACCAGGATAGTTTTCTATTTCGCTACTTTGTGTTATTTGCCCACCTGGAAGTCCTTTTTCAAACATAACAACATTTTTCAGCCCACCTCTTGTAGCATAAAGTCCGGCAGTTAATCCAGCTGGTCCACCACCAATGATTGCAAAATCTAGCATCTGTTTTCTCCCTTATTGGTTTCTATTTCAATTGATATTTTTTATAAAAATAAAAAGGTCAGGTAAACAAATACCCGACCCTTTTGTTATGCATACTCGTCTATATATTATAATAATGAATTTAATTTATCAGCAAATGCTTGTTTTGAAGCTGCACCAATCATAGTGTCAACTACTTTTCCATCTTTCATTAAAAGTATTGTAGGTATTGATCTGATACCAAATTTACTAGCTAATTCTTGTTGCTCATCTGTATTTATTTTGCAGATATTTGCTTTTCCATCAAAGTCACTTGCTAACTCTTCAATAACTGGAGCAATCATTCTGCAAGGTCCACACCAAGGAGCCCAAAAATCTACTAAAGAAACACCCTCATTCACAGTCGCTTCAAAATTTTCACTTGTTAACTCTATATATTTTCCCATTTTTAATCCTTTAATTTGTTTTAAAGATTATAGATAAGTTTTTCTTTAATCAACCTTTGAAGAGCTAATTAAATTCTTAATAAATTAAATGAAAATTGGTTTATGAAAAATATTAGTTGGTTTTGCTATAATCGGCAAAAATTAATTGTTGGAAGAAATATGTTAGATATAAGAAAAGAATTTTTAGAATTTTTTAGCAAGAAAAATCATATTGTTATGAAAAGTTCCCCTTTAGTGCCTGATGATGCAACTTTATTATTTACAAATGCTGGTATGGTTCAGTTTAAAGATATTTTTACGGGTACTGTTTCAATTCCAGAAAATCCAAAAGCTACAAGTTGTCAACTTTGTGTACGAGCTGGTGGAAAACATAATGACCTTGAAAATGTAGGCTATACAGCAAGACATCATACTTTATTTGAGATGCTTGGTAATTTCTCTTTTGGAGATTATTTTAAAAAAGATGCGATTGCTTATGCTTGGGAATTTATCACTGTAAATTTAGGAATAGCAAAAGAGAAGCTTTGGGTAACTGTTCATAATAACGATGATGAAGCTTTTGATTTATGGATGGAACATATTTCAAGTGAAAGGATTGTGAGATTTGGGGATAAAGATAATTTCTGGTCTATGGGTGAAACTGGTGCTTGTGGTCCATGTAGTGAGATTTTTTATGATCAAGGGGAAGAGTATTTTAATAGTCCAGAAGACAAAATGGGTGGAGATGGAGATAGATTTTTAGAGATTTGGAATCTTGTATTTATGCAGTACGAAAGAAAATCTGATGGAACTTTACTTCCTCTTCCAAAGCCATCAATTGATACTGGTATGGGACTTGAAAGAATTATAGCGATAAAAGAGGGTGTGAGAAATAATTTTGATTCTTCAACTTTCAAACCACTTATTGATAAACTAGAATCTTTATCTCCAACAAAAATTGATGACAAAAATATTGGAAGTTTTAGAGTAATCGCTGATCATGTAAGAACGGTTGCTTTTATGTTAAGTCAGGGGATACTTTTTGATAAAGCAGGGCGAGGATATGTTTTAAGAAGAATACTTAGACGAGCTGTAAGACACGGATATCTTCTTGGGTTTAGAAAAGCATTTATGGCTCATATTGTTGATACTTTGGTAGAGATGATGGGAAGTCATTATATTGAACTAGCAGAGCAACATAACTTTATTAAAGAGCAAGTGACGATGGAAGAGGAGAGATTTTTTCATACTATCGCTAGTGGAATGGAACTTTTCGGTGCAGAGTTATCAAATACAAAAGTAGCGAATAGCGATTGTGAAACAAACTTTCCTCGAAAAGATATTTTTAGTGGAGAGGTGGCATTTAATCTGTATGATACTCATGGTTTCCCACTCGATTTAACAGAAGATATGCTTAGAGAAAAAGGTTTAAGTGTAGATATTGTGACTTTTGAGAGATGTATGAGCGAACAAAAAGCAAAAGCAAAAGCTTCTTGGAAAGGGAGTGGAGATGATGCAAATGAGGGTGATTTTAAAGCAGTTTTAGATGAACTCGGTGTAAATGAATTTATAGGATATGAAACAACAACAACCAGTTCTAAAATAGTAGCTCTTTTTGATTCAAATTTTAAACGAGTTGAAACTTTAGAAAATAAACAAGAGGGTTGGATAATGTTGGATAAGACTCCATTTTATGCAACAAGTGGAGGACAAGAGGGTGATGTTGGGGCTTTAGAAGATGGTGAACATATCGCAATTATTAAAGAAACAAAAAAAGTTCATGGACTCAATATCTCTAAAGTTTTTGTGGAGGGTTCCTCTTTAAAAGCAGGGGAAAATGTAGAAGCTGTTGTAGCAAATCGTGATGAAGTTGCGAAACATCATAGTGCGACACATCTCCTTCAAAGTGCATTACGAATGGTTTTGGGAGACACTATTTCTCAAGCTGGAAGTTTAAATGATGACAAGAGGCTTAGATTTGACTTTACATATCCAAAAGCACTTACAAAAGCAGAGCTTGATAAAGTTCAAGACTTGGTAAATTCAATGATAGCAAATGCGATGGTTGGAAAAGTGGAAGAGTTACCAATCGAAGAAGCAAAGAAAAAAGGTGCAATCGCTATGTTTGGTGAAAAGTATGGTGCGAAGGTAAGGGTAGTGGAGTTTGGTGATGTGAGTGTTGAATTTTGTGGTGGGACACATATCAAAAATACTGGACTTATTGGAAGCTTTTATATCACAAAAGAGAGTGGTGTAAGTGCTGGTGTACGGCGAATTGAAGCAGTTTGTGGACTAAGTGCAATTAACTATGTCAAAGATGCAATTGAAAAAATAAATACGATAGAAGTTGAATTAAAAAATAAAGATATCCTTCAAGGTATTTTAAAACTTAAAGAGCAAATCAAACAACTCAAAAATGAACTTAAAGGGGCTAATGAAAACACATCGGTATCATTAAATGAAACTATGATAAATGGTGTCAAAGTTATAGTTGATATTGTTTCACAAGGTGATTTGAAAAAAATTGTAGATGACCTTAAAAATGGAAATGAAAGTATTGCCGTTTTACTTATCCAAGCAAAAGATGATAAGGTGAGTTTGGTTTCAGGTGTAAAAAATTGTAAAATAAAAGCAGGTGATTGGGTAAAAGCGGTTGCTCCAATCGTCGGTGGAAATGGTGGTGGACGACCAGACTTTGCATCTGCTGGTGGAAAAGATACAACAAAAATAAATGAAGCTAAAGATTTTGCATTAAGTTTTGCGAAAGAAAATATTTAATAATTAAAATAAATATCAAAACGGAGGGTTAAAATATCCCACTGTTTTTATTTGTGTT
>DYPS01000133.1 GCA_020719775.1 Desulfosporosinus sp.
AAATCAGAGCCATGATTTGTACCCTCTTTACTCGTTAATAAAAAATCACCTCTAATTCTTATTGTAAAACTTTTTGATCAGAATGTCTAATTTTATACACTAAAAGATTAATAATATAGTCATTTCATATCTAAAATTGATAGATAAAATATTTTATATTGTGCTAGAATTATCTACCTTGTACTGGAATTTTCAACAACAAAGTGTTGATTATAAATATATATCTAAGTTATTTAAAACTGGAGGGTTTTATTATGGGTGGATTAAGTTTATGGCACTGGTTAATAGTTTTATTAATTGTTATTGCTATCTTTGGAACCTCAAAATTTAAAAAAGCAGGTAAAGACTTAGGAGAGGCAGTAAAAGGATTCAAAGATGCGCTAAAGGAAACAGATAAGTGCGACAAACAGTAGTTGTTGCAATGTCCGGCGGAGTAGATTCTTCTGTCGCAGCTTACTTGCTAAAGCAGCAAGGATATAATGTAAAAGGCATTTTCATGCAAAACTGGGAATCTGATGCGCAAGATAAACACTGCACTATAAAACAAGACGCACTTGATGTAATTGCAGCTGCCGAAGTTTTAGGAATTGATATAGATATTATTAACTTTGCGAAAGATTACAAAGACAAAGTATTTGCTTATTTTATTTCAGAGTATAAAGCTTACCGCACACCAAACCCTGATATATTATGCAATTCTGAGATAAAATTCAAAGTATTTTTAGAATATGCAATGAATTGCGGTGCTGACTATATAGCGACTGGACACTATGTCTCTAAAATAGAAAAAGATGGCGTAAGTTACCTATTAAAAGCAGAAGACCTAAACAAAGATCAAAGCTATTTTTTATACAGATTAAACCAACAACAGGTTACTAAAAGTTTATTTCCATTAGCGAATCTTATAAAACCAGAAGTAAGAGAAATAGCAAAAAAAATAGGTCTACCAAACGCTAATAAAAAAGATAGCACCGGTATTTGTTTTATAGGCAAAAGAGATTTTAGGGAATTTCTTAATCAATATATAGCTTACCAACCTGGAGATATATTTTGTATTGATAGTGAAAAACAAATAGGAAAACATCAAGGTTTATCTTACTATACAATAGGGCAGAGACAAGGGATTGGCTTAAGTGGAGGTCCTTGGTTTGTAGCTGGGAAAAATATAGAGAAAAATATATTATTTGTTGCCAAAGGACATGAGAATCCTTTATTATACGGTTCTAATTTAATAGCTAAACAACTTAGTTCTATTAGTGGTCTTAAGATTGCTCCTGGAGACTATAAAGCAAAAATTAGATATAGAATGCAAGATGCAAGCTGTGCCGTAGAATACAAAGATGATGAAACAATTTCTGTATCTTTTAAAACCCCTCAATTTGCAATCACCTCAGGACAATCAGTCGTACTTTATCAAGATAATGTATGTGTCGGTGGCGGAATAATCTGGTAGAATATTAATATGTTAATTTTATAGGACTTGGATATTATGCAACAACCTTTTTCAATGTATAACATAATTAGAAATAAAAGAGATCATCAAGAATTAACTCAAGAAGAAATTCAATGGGTGATACAAGCAATTGGCAAAGGAGAAGCTGCAGACTACCAATTATCTGCGTTGCTGATGGCGATCTATTTAAATGGTATGACTGAAAAAGAAACTCAGTACCTAACAGATGCAATGCTAGCTTCTGGTGAAATTCTAGATTGCCCAAGTCATCTTTATATAGATAAACACTCTACTGGTGGAGTAGGTGATAAAACATCTTTCATAATTGCCCCTATCGCAGCAGCTTGTGGCGTAAAAGTACCAATGATTGCTGGAAGAGGGTTAGGTCATACAGGGGGAACCGTTGATAAAATAGAGGCCGTGAAAGGATATAAAACCGATATCAGTATGGAAGAATTTGTTAAATTAGTTGCTAAAAACGGAATAGCAATGATTGGCCAGACAGCAGAAATAGCCCCAGCAGATAAGAAACTGTACTCATTAAGAGATGTTACTGCTACTGTTAGTTCTATTCCTTTAATAACTGCATCTATCATGAGTAAAAAACTTGCTAGTGGATTAAATGGAATTGTAATGGATATAAAAACTGGTAATGGTGCTTTTATGACTGAATTCTCTGAAGCTCAAAAACTAGCAAAAAGCATTAGAGACACTGGCAACAGATTTCACAAGAATATGATGACAGTAATTACTGACATGTCTCAACCTTTAGGACATGCAATTGGAAATGCGATAGAAATTATAGAATGTGTTGAATGCTTAAAAGGTAAAGGCCCTCAGGATCTAATGGAAATTTCTTTATATTTGAGTGGTGGTATGATTTATCTGGCAGGAATAGCAAAAACTCATCAAGAAGGTATAGAAATGGCAAAAAGCTCGATAAAAGATGGTAGTGCTTTAGCTAAATTTAAAACTATGATTTTCAACCAAAATGGTGACGATAGTTTTATTGATGACTACTCTCTTTTACCTCATACGGAATGCAGCACAAACAGCATTGCAACTAGATCTGGTTATATTTCTGTCACTAATTGTAAAGCATTTGGGATACATTGTGTGACACTAGGGGGTGGGAGAGCTAAAACCTCAGATAAAATCGATTTTGCAGTAGGAATTTATTTACATAAAAAAATTGGCGACTTTGTTAATGCCGGGGATATTATTGCTACAATATATCATCATGCGGGACAGCAAAGTATAGCAAATGAAATTGCAACAGCAATTTCTAGGCAAGATATAACTCTCAGTGATAATATGCCTGAACAACAAAAACTTATATTAGAAACCTCAGTAAAGCTTGTAGATGGAAAATAATCAATATAAAATTTTGAGAGAGATGGCTGTTGATGCTACAAAAAATGCTTATATGCCATATTCAAAATGTGCAGTCGGAAGTGCAATATTAACCAATACTGGTGAATATTTCTCTGGCTGTAACATAGAGAATGCAAGTTATGGTGGGTCAGTATGTGCAGAAAGAGTAGCAATATGGAAAGCAATTAGTGTTAATAAAAACATTAAAATCAAAATTATATACGTTTATACAGAAGCTGGATGGCCACCTTGTGGAATGTGTCGCCAGGTTATGGCAGAATTTGCTGATGAAGACTTACAAGTTGTAATAGGAAATAGCTCTGGAGAAGTTGATAAAATCAGCTTCAAAGAGCTACTCCCTCATCAGTTTGACCATTCACAGTTAACTAAGATTTCCCATCCATCATAGAGTTTATTAACTCTTCTAAGGTGCGATTCTTTAACTGCTCTGAGCTCTGATATCGTTTTATTAGATTTAAAAATGATTTCTTTTCATGCCGTAATTCATCATTTTCTTTTATGACAGCATTTTGATTTACTAAATCCTGTTCAGCAATTTCAAGTTTTGTTTCTAAATGTAACACTCTTTTATTCTGATTAGATAGCTGTTGTTTCAACTCTGTATTTTCTTTTCTCTCAGGGGCAATTTTTTCATCCTCTTCATCAGATACACATTGTTCAAATGCACC
>DYPS01000134.1 GCA_020719775.1 Desulfosporosinus sp.
TCTATTTTTCCATAAGATTTTTCAAAAACTCAATTGTAAATCGTACCCCTGCTCCACTTGCACCTTCAGGATTACAACCCCAAACCTCTTCTACAAAAGCAGGTCCTGCTATATCACAATGAACCCATTTTTGTTTATTTTCCTCTTCTATAAACTCATCCAAAAACATCCCAGCCGTTATTGCTCCACCATATCTTGTATTTGAAATATTACAAATATCGGCTATTTTACTTTTGAGTGTTTTTTTAAGGTATTTGTTAAAATGAAGTACCGTTGCTAGCTCTCCAGAAGCAATAGCGCTTTGTTGAAGCTGATTATTAAGCTCAAGATTATTTCCCATTATTCCAGTTGTGTAGTGTCCAACTCCGACAACACAAGCTCCAGTCAAAGTTGCATAATCGATCATATAATCAAAATCTTCTATCTCATCTTGAGCATAACATAAGCAATCTGCAAGCACGAGTCGTCCCTCCGCATCTGTATTTCTCACTTCGATAGTTTTTCCATTTTTTGCCGTCAAAACATCATCAGGTTTATAAGCATCTCCACCTATCATATTTTCAACAGCTCCAACAATAGCATGGATTTCAATAGGCAATTTCATCTTAGCAACAGCATTTATTATCCCTAAAACTGCGCTTCCACCACTTTTATCTGATTTCATAGTTACCATAAAATCAGCTGGTTTTAGACTAAGTCCACCACTATCATAAGTCAAACCTTTCCCAACTAAAACAACTTTTTTTATAGCATCTACTGGCTTGTATGCCATATGAATAAGCCTTGAGTCATGGCGACTAGCTCTTCCAACTGCACTCATTGCCCCCATTTTTTGTTCTTTAAAATATTTTTCTCCAAATATTTTTATCTCTAAATCATTTTCAATTGCTATCTTTTTTGCTTTTTTTGCCATAATTTTTGGATAAAAATCTTCAGGAGTAGTGTTTACAAAATCTCTCACCATATTGACACTATTTGAAAGATTGACTGCATCTTCGAAAATCTCTATCGTCTTTTCATCTACTTTTTTGACGACAATATTGATAGTTTTCTCAATTTTGTCATCTTTTTTTGATTTATATTTTGTAAACTCATAGCTTCCAAGCTCAATCCCTTCAACCACTTCTCGTAAATTTTCATCAGCCTCAATTGAAGCGTCGTTGAAATTTGTTTTACCAAAAGTTCTCATAGCACTAGCAACCGCTACTCTAATATTATCACTTGTAGGTTCACCACAACCAACATATAATTTCCCAAGTTCAGCCAAAAGAGCCGAGCTATCCTCTTCCCCTTTAAAATCAATTTTTTCTAAAATATCTTTGTTTTCTGTGATCTCTTTATCTTTTATAAGGATGATTTCAAGCTCTGTTTGTACTTTTTCTTCTATAAGATTTAATTTCATCTCTCTTCTCCTATATTATTTATTCTATTTTTTCTATCTGGAATTTTTGTTGCATTATTAAAAAACGATATAAATCCCCAAAACAATAATCCAACAACTGGTAATGCAAAATACCAATATCCCTTAAGTACCTTAAGGATCTCCAAAATTTCTTCTCCAAAATACCAAACTGGCAATATTGTCAAAGATGCCCAAGAGATAGCTGATATAAAATTAATCAAAGCAAAACTTTTTCCACTATATCTTGTAAGTCCAATAGAGATTGGTATAATTGTTCTCATTCCATACATATATCTTTGAGCAAATATGATTGGCCAACCATATTTTTTAAGTAAAAGATGTGCCAAAGCAAACTTTCTTCTTTGATTTCTAAATTTTGTATAAACATATTTCTTATTGTATCTTCCGATATAAAAATAGATCTGATCTCCGATAAATCCACCAAGTCCAGCCACCAAAATAGCCAAATACAAATTCATATCACCCGTACTAGAAAGTAATCCAGCCATAACAAGACCTGTTTCACCCTCTAAAATACTCCAAGAAAAAAGTATGATATATCCATACTCTTTCATAAGATATAAAAATTTATTTTCCAATCCAACAACTGGTGCATGATATAAATTGTATCCAAGATACAAAAATAAAGTGCCAATGAAAAAAACGCTTATTTTCCCAGAATGATTTTTAAATAAATTTATCATTAGTCGAACTTCAAAATTTCTTTAGCTTGAATCATATCTTTATCGCCTCTTCCACTCAAGCTTACTATGACTGTTTTTCCAATAAATTTATCTTTTGCCTTTTTAAGATATGCTACCGCATGAGCCGATTCAAAAGCTGGGATTATCCCCTCTTTTCTACTTAGCCATACAAATGCTTCCATCGCTTCATCATCTGTGATATTGTCGTACTTTACTGTTCCCAAATCATGATGATAGCTATGTTCTGGTCCAATCCCAGGATAATCAAGCCCAGCACTTATACTATGGGCTTCTTGCACTTGTCCATCTTCATCTTGAAGTAAATAACTACATTGCCCATGTAAAATTCCAGGAGTTCCTTTTTCCAAACTACACCCGTGTTTATCAGTTTCAATGCCTAGCCCACCAGCTTCAATCCCGATACACTCCACATTCTCATCTTCTAAAAAATGACTAAACATCCCAATAGCATTTGAACCGCCACCAATACAAGCAACTACATAATCAGGAAGTTTCCCTTCAAGATTTAAAAACTGAGCCCTTGCTTCCCATCCTATAATCGCCTGAAAATCACGAACCATCATAGGATAAGGATGTGGACCAGCCACAGTTCCTATAATATAAAAAGTATCCCTTGCATTTGTTACCCAGTATCGTATCGCATCGTTCATAGCATCTTTGAGTGATTGACTTCCACTCTCAACCGCAATCACTTTTGCACCCAAAAGTTTCATTCTAAAAACATTGAGTTCTTGCCGCTTCACATCTTTTGCACCCATAAAAATAGTACATTCTAATCCCATAAGAGCAGCTATTGTAGCGGTTGCCACTCCGTGTTGTCCAGCTCCAGTTTCTGCGATAACTTTTGTTTTTCCAAGTCTTTTAGCCAACAAACCTTGAGCGATAACATTATTGACTTTATGTGCTCCTGTGTGGTTTAAATCTTCTCTTTTAAGATAGATTTTGGCACCAATCTCCTCACTAATATTTTTAGCATAATAAAGTGGATTTGGACGCCCTACATACTCTTTAAGAAGATAATTTACCTCTTCCCAAAATTGTGTATCAAATCTATATTTTTTATAATTTTCTTCAAGTTCTAAAAGGATTGGCATCAATGTTTCAGGGACAAATCGACCTCCAAAGATTCCGAAATGCCCATTTGAATCTGGGTCAAATTTTGATGGTTTTGGGATATAATTATTCACAGATAGATTCCTTTATATATCTAGCACACTATAAACAGGTGCAATTTTTTCAACTCTCTCACTTCCGTTTAAGCATCTCAAATTCATTAAAAAACAAACTTCCACTAATGTAGCTCTTGTATCAATTACAAGTTTACTTGCAGCTACTGCTGTTCCACCAGTTGCAATTAAATCATCAATTAAAAGGACTCTTGT
>DYPS01000135.1 GCA_020719775.1 Desulfosporosinus sp.
ATAAATAGTTTTTTTAATTTTTGATTACAATCATAAATAAAATATATTAATCTCACCTGTTATGGCTTTGTTAAATATACTGTCCTTCTATTGCATTTATGATATTTTAGTGACAATATGAAAGGCGAGTGTGGCACTTTAGGATACAAATAAAAATATATTACCATGTAGCATATTTTAAAATCAAAGAAAATTGTTAATAAGCAGTCAGCTGCTAATTATTTCTAGTAATAATTTTTACTTTCAGTTATTGTTAATATATTTATGATTTTTATTGACAATAATTTTAAACAGCAAACCTTTACATGATTTACCATTTTTTAAATTATGTTCGTACTTATATACTATATATTTTTATTGATCCTGCCAATTTGAGTTCGAGTGTTAAGAATGTTGCTGATGTTGCCGGCATCCAGTATAACTATTTCTAAGATATAATCAATAAACTATATGAATTCACTATATTCTCATTTTATAAATTATTGTTTTACCAAAAAACATTACATGGACAAATAAAATCCATATTAGGATGATCTCACCATCAGCATCAAGCCTAGAGATTTTAAGTGCCCTTGTGGCAAGACCTATCTCAGCTATGCTGCTCTCTTCACCCACGTCAAGCAGAAGCATTAGGGAAAAGTAATCACCAAATTATTCAGGCCCCTGGAAAAATTATTAAACCGCCCTCGCAACACGAAAAAAGAGGAAGACCTCCAGTTAAATCAAAAAATTAAAAAAAAGAAGCTGATAAGACAGTGGAAACCAATCACCCAGCTGAGGATTTATAAGCATTCTTCCCTCCTTAAACATCGGAGGAAAGATTCAAACGTTAGCAACTTGCCGAGCTGGCAATATAGGAAGCAGCATAGGTGGTGGAATAAATGCCAAATGAGTAGTTGAATAAAGCTCATCTTAACTAAATTGAAGTGTTTTCGTAAATGAGTGTTTACTTAAATACCAGAGTTGGTCCTCCAAGTTATGCTCATGGCAATATCTGCATCGCAGATGGTTTCCTGTAATTTGCTCGATTGGTCTGTTCTAAAATAACTTGGGCTAAGTTCTAGCCGTTCTATCTGCTTTTTATGCTTTTTCTGCAATATGTAATGGATAATTAAAACAACAAGAAGATACTAACCTAGAACAGTATGGATCTTTTGTGCGAATAGATTAATGAATTTATTGAGAATCATATGAGGGATATGGCATAATACTACTAGCTTGAGGATCACTGGCTGATAAGGAAATAAAATAGTATTCGTGTTTTTCTTAAATTTTTCAAATGGTGCATGAACAAACGTTATGTGACCTATAAAATAAACTTGGCAAATTAACAGCAGAAAATTAAAGACTAGCAAGGATAATTTAGAGGTTATTAAAACCTAAAAATGGAGTGAATTAATTACGGAAAATGATATTTTACTAATCTTATCTTATGTCGTCGGAATAATTTATATATATAATCGCTTTGGAGAATGTTTGATTAGAAAATCAGCAATTTCAATGATCTTCCACTTTAGGGTATACCAACCATCATTCAGATAAGGATCGAAAAAAGACAGACATCTTATGCACCATTATTGGTAGTCTTTTCGCAATAACAATGTTTGTACTTGCCTTCGTATTCATGAATACAGGTAAAAAATTACTAAAGCAGAAAACTATCATAAAAGTAATTTTCCAACTGACTCTGATCATATTCCTTGTGCTTATGGAGTCAATAATAACTATCCGTTTGTTTACTTTCCAAACATCAATGATATTAATCTTGTAAATCTATCACTATGCAGCGAGTTTGTCTTAGTCATTGTCCAACTGCGGGAGATGCAGATTTAAGTTGTAGAGTCAATTCCAAAGTGCCTTCTTGCGATATACCAAATATTTACACTGCTTCTGTCAGCTTTGGACGGTTAGGTGGTTTTTGTGCACCTTCTGACTCTGGAGCTCAATAAAAATTGATTGCCACAGCTAATTTGGAATCAAAATGGAACTTTTTAGATATTTTCGATACTTAAAGATTAGCTATTCTTTTTTCACTGACAATTGGTATTATATGGTTAATACTGGTTCAATTATTAACAAGATTCATGGCTACTATTGTTACATTCCTTTCAATTTTGACTTTAGGAGCTGGAGGGGTGTTACTACTTCTCGACAATGTAGCAAGTATCACAACTGTACAACGTATAGCTTTTGGAGCTGTTTTTATTATTTTAGCAGTTCTCTTCTCTTTTTTCTTATGCTTCTATAGAAAAAGAAATAGATTAACTGCTGTTTTTCTTGATTGGGCTTCACTATTGTTAAAAAATAAAATTTCATACTTCTTCTATATTTTGCTATTCATTATCTTCACAATTGGTTTGTTGATCCTATGTCTCTTCCAACACTTAGCTTATCTAAGTCATAACAACCCTCAACCTGATAACAGCGATGTTTTTCTAAAATTAACTCCGATTATGCCACTTCTTGTACTGAACATAATTTAATTCATTTGGGGGTTGCAATTCTTAAAAGATGCATGTAATTATTTTATAATTAAGTTAACTTCATCATTTCTGGTCTGGCCACTCAATTATACTGTGAGAGAGAATCAAATTGTGGTTTAACTTTCACAAGATTACTTAAGTTTCATTTCGGGTCAGTAATTGGTGGATCATTCTTAAATGCTTTCTTCAATATCATAGATTTCTTCCTATAAGCTTTACGCTGCTATCCGGATGGGGCATGTGCAGCTTGCAGTTTTTGCTGTTCTGCTTTTTTTGACTGCAAGGCAAATTTCTTTGATTTAGTCAGAACAGATGTCTATGCATATCTAAATTTATCAGGAATAGCTCATTGCAATTCTGCCAGAAACTGTTAGCACTTGATATAGCATTCCCAACTTTTTGTAGGCAGTCAGTCTCTCCTCTACTTTTACAGAATATCAGCTTATTGCTTTACAGTTGGTCTATCATTGATCCTTTCTTATTTCATTGAAAAACAAAAATTAGCTGGTCAAATAAATCTGTTAAGTTTGGGTTTTGCAACTTTGTTATCATATTGTGTGCTTTCTTATTTTGTAGATATGCATGCGAACGTGGCTGAGGGTATACAGGTAAGTTATTTGATTTAATAATCATTTGGTAAAGTAAATAAAAAAGGTACGTCAGACAATGATCCCTTTAACTTGAAGCATGAAATTGACATTATGTAAAAGAGCTACAATGATGGGAAATTTTGTTGATGATGTTCATATACTTAACATTTATATTTGATTCTAAAATTATTTATTGTTGTTGTATCGTTATGACTGTTGAATAACTGGTTACTTTGGTTACAATGAGAGACAAATGTTCAAGGCTTTATTTATCAAAAAATATGATTTTTGAACAGTATAAAAAATGGTTGGTGCTTTAAAAATAATAAACCATCAAATCATCCTATTGTTAAATGAAAAAATAAAAATGAAACAAATCAAAATTTCATATGAACAATTGAGGCTTTTATTACAAAAAAAATGAAAAAAATATC
>DYPS01000049.1 GCA_020719775.1 Desulfosporosinus sp.
TTAACACCAATGGTCCCAACGTCAATAACGTATATTTGGTTTCAGGAGGTAGAAATGGTAATTGATTAATTCCTGATTTCGATTGCATCTTTATTTACTAAATTACTGCTACTAGATTTATACAACCTAGCATACAAAAATAACTTCATTAGTTTTGATGAAGTAAGGCAAGACTGGTAAGAATGAGATGGTGGATGTTGGTTTAGGGATGGATATTGGAGGATTTTGTTGTTATGAGTGAGTTTGTGAAGAAATGGAGATATTATTGGATTTACTTTGTTGTTGGATTTTGGCAAAGTAGTACTTTTTTTGAAGATGCCTGTCTGCACTGTTGAACTGTATAGGTTTTTGTTTCAACAAGAGAGGTCTACTAACTTCTCAGCCATTTTTCAATCATAAATTAACTCATCTAAAATGTCGTAAATTAGTGCGTGGGGGCACAAAGAGACAGTTTTGGATGAGAGTTAGTGGATAAGATAGTTTGTTGTTATTGTTGTGGCTGAAGTGAGGATAAGTTGGGGTTCCTATATTTCCTCAAAACTTAAATTAACTATTTTCAAATCAATCATATATAATACCCAATCATTTTGTTCAACCTCCTCGGCAAAATACTCTTCAAACTGAGGAACACAAAATATTAAAAATGATTTTCCATTAATTAAACTTTAAGATAGCATAGTTACAAATATTTGAGCATAGGAAAATATGCCAAACTGATATTGAATGAAAGGATAAAGATTCAAAAGAGAGTTGATCCGG
The DNA here is from genome assembly GCA_020719775.1 of Desulfosporosinus sp. Taxonomy (GTDB): domain Bacteria; phylum Campylobacterota; class Campylobacteria; order Campylobacterales; family Arcobacteraceae; genus CAIJNA01. Next base: position 760 of record DYPS01000049.1, read on the forward strand.
GACAAAACTACTAAAAATAGGTCAAAAAGCTATAATTTAATATTTTGGAGAGAAGCAGTTCAAATATAGCAGCGAGGGTTAACTGAAAAACAATGGAAACACTTCGAAAAGTGAATAACAGAAAGCATAATTAAAGAATTGGTTCAATTTACAGTATAATAGAAAAGCTGATAAGAGTTGTACAAAAGTGAAGAGAGAGCTGGTGATGTCAGTTGCTAATTTATCTGAAACAATATGTATTAGAGATATGCTTCAATATTTTAAATTCATCTTGTGTTTAAAATTAATTTGGAATGACTTTTAAACTCAAGTTTGAAATATTGGGTTTGGTTATCACTTATCGGCAATGGGGAGGGATGTTTTGGCTATTTTCGGGGGTTGTGGGGAAGCGGATGTAGTGTTTGTGCTATGTTTTTGACGGACAGCCATCACAGTGTCATTCCGCCGAATATTTATGAAGCTGACAACATTAATAATATATTTTTAGATCAATAGACTTCAAGAATGAGCTTAACCATTAAAGCGGTTCTCCTCTCGCTCTTGCTCGTGGCTCTCTACTCCCAGTCTGCCACAGTGGGTGATAGTGCAACCTATTACACCTCAGGAAATCAAACTTACCAGTACATCTACGGATCAGGCATCCAAGATTCGACAACCCTAGGCAACAGAGACGCCAATGCTGTTACTTCAGGAGTTCAAGCCAATACCTATATTCCTGCTCCTACTGGTCCAACCCCAGTTCAAGTCACCTGTCCTTACAACCAAGTATACGATAATATTCTCTGTCAGTGTGTCTGCATCGTCGGATACTACTTCCAGGGCGCTGATTGCGTCCCCTATACTAACATCGTCCCTATTTGCGGCAAAAACGAAATTTATAAAGATGGAAGATGCGGATGTGATAAAGGATTTTTCCTAATTGGTAACAAATGCGATATCTGTCCTCCCTATTCTACTTATGATCTTCCCACTCTCTCATGCCCTTGTGTTACAGGATATGCTCTTGTCAATGGACTTTGCTCTCTCATCTACAACCCTCCCGCCCCAACTCCTAAGCCAGTTGTGCCAGTTTGCACCATTAATCAAAAACTCGTCAACGGAAACTGCGTTTGTCTTGAAAACTTCTTCATGATCAAGGGTGTCTGCACATACTGTGTGTCTCCCAACTACTATGATGCTCAGCTTGCCATCTGCAGACCTACCTGCGGTGTCAACCAAGTTTTGGATATCAACACTCTTACCTGTATCTGTAACGGAGGATTCTTCAACATCAATGGAGAGTGCGGTAGCTGCAAGGCCTACTCTACTTATAATAGATATACTAGCGCCTGTGATTGTATCCAAGGATACGTTCTTAACAACAACAACTGTATCCCAGCTACTAGAGCTCCAGTTAACCCCGCCCCACTACCAGTCAAGGCCAGCCCATGCTATGATCCAAATCAAGTTTTAGTTGATCAAGTCTGCATTTGCAAAACTGGATACTATCTCATCAAGGGAACCTGCTCTAAATGCCCAACTGGACAGTTCTATGATGCTACTCTCGCTATTTGCCGTCAGCCATGTAACGCCAATGAAGTTTACAACAAGACCAGTGGAGTTTGTGAATGCGCTACTTCTTACTTCCGTATCAACAATATCTGTACTCAATGTCTCGGAAACACCACTTTCAGTGCTGCTACTAAATCTTGCGGTTGCCCATCAGGATACACCAACAAAGGTAACTACTGTGTGATTGGTTGTGGAGTTAACGAAATCTTCCAAAATGGACAATGCTGTTGCATTACTGGATACTACCCAGTCAAGGGTATTTGTGGACAATGCGAATGGAATGAAGTTTATGATCAAGGTCTTGGTATTTGCAGAATTCCATGTGATGAAAAGAGAATCTTCGATATCTCATCTCAAAGCTGTGTCTGTCTTCCTCAGTATTTCCAACTTGCTGATGGAACATGCGGAACCTGCCCTCTTCATTCAACTTACGATTATGCTACTCAATCATGTGTTTGCGATAAGGGATACATCTCTAATCTCGGTCTTTGTGTTCTTGCCTGCAATCCTTATGAAAACTATATTGATGGAAAATGCATTTGTAAACCTGGATATTATCTTATTGGATACTCATGTGGAGTTTGCCCTCCTACTCTTACTTATGATTCAGTTTACCGTATCTGCAGAAGTGGATGCAAGACCAACTAAGTTTGGGATGCTACCATTCGTGCCTGCCGATGCCTTCCTGGTTACTACCTGGTCGGAGGAGTTTGCAGTCAATGTGATGCTAAAACTCAAGTTTATGACCAAAAGAATCAATGCTGCGATTGTATTGATGGTTATCACAAAGTGAGTGGACAAGGATGCAATGGAGTTTGTACTCCTCTTTGCTCAGTCAATCAAGATTGGATCAGTGGAAGATGTGTCTGCAAACCAGGATACTATCTTATCAATAACTTCTGTACTCAATGCCCCGCTGGTCAATTCTATGACATCTACCAAAGAATATGCAGAGTTCAATGCGGAACCAACCAAGTCTACAACTTCAACTCAGGAAAATGCGATTGTGCTCAAGGATTCTACATTGTCCTCGGAGCTTGCTCTCAATGTCAAGCTGGAGAGACTTATGACTAATACACTCAAACCTGCACCATTACCCCCTGTCAAGGAGTCAATGAATTCTATAGCACCATCAACGGACAATGTGTCTGCAAACCCGAATATGTCAGAATCAAAGGAACATGCACCAACTGTCCTCCTGGATACTACTATGATTCATACTCTGATCAATGCCTCTGCAAGCCCGGATACAAACAAGTTGGAGGATTCTGTCAACCACTTTGCCCATCTGACCAAACATACGTCAATGGAAAATGTCAATGCAACAATGGACTTCCTCTTTATAATGGAAAATGTATTTCACCCAGACTCTGCCCTCTCAACAGTCACGCTGATAAGGACAGTGGATGCTGTGTTTGCAATGATGGATACTCAGTCATCAATGGAGAATGCAGCTCATACCAATACTGTGGTCTTAATGGATATCTTAAATTCGGTCAATGCTATTGTAAAACTGGATTCTTCTGGATTCTCGGAAGCTGTCAACCATGCGGAAATAATGAAGCCTACAATGGAGTCGTTTGCGAATGCTTAGTCGGATACGTTCGTAATGTCAATGGTCAATGCATTAAATCTAACTTCATCCCCAACTGTTACGATAACTAAAGATACGATTCAACCATCCATGCCTGCGTTTGTGTTACCGGAACTCAATACCTTAGAGGAAAATGCGTAACCGTTCCCACTTGCCCAAATAATGCTTACTACAACGGTCTTACTTGTGTTTGTAACAGTGGCCTTATCCTTGATAATGGAGCCTGTGTTTCAGCCAATGTTGTTGTACCTACTTGCCCTGATAATGCTTACTTCAATGGTGTTTCATGCACTTGCAGCTCAGGTTTCTATCAACCTAGTCTTGGAGCTTGTGCTCCTTGTGCTACTGGAACTTCATGGAACGGACAAACTTGCGCTTCAACTGTCAGTACTACTTGCGCTGCAGGATACATCTTCAACACTGCCTCTAGTGTTTGTGAGCCTTCTGCTCCATCATGCGGAGATAATGCCTATTGGAATGGTGCTATCTGCTGCTGCACTACTGGATACAACCTGATCAATGGAGTTTGTCAACAATGCGCTGCTGGAACTACTTTCGATGGTGTCCAGTGTTCAAGTTCATCTATTGTCGCTTCTACCGTTACCTGCGATTCTAACCAGATCGTTGTTAATGGAGCCTGTGTCTGCAATGCTGGATTTTACAATATTGGAGGTAAATGTTTATCATGCCCTGCTAACACTAAATGGAATGGAGCCTATTGTCAATGTTTGTGTGATGTTACCCAATGGTGTTTGGGTAGACCATACACTGATTTGGCTAATAACTGCGATTGTCAGAGCGGATATACCCTTGTTAATGGACTCTGTACTGCCTCTGCTTGATTATGGATAATTTATTCCTATATTTTTTCAATTCTTTGTATCAATAACTATAAATCCATCTATTACAAATATATGATATGAAATCAAGCATGCAATTGATGCTAATGCATAGAAAATATATCTGTAAAATAGATTCTAGCAAGACTGTTCGTAAAGAGAGCATATCTTGTATAAACTGGATTCCACGATGCTGCTTATTTATGTTTTCTATAACATGAGGGATCAAAATATATGATTATTTAATATTAGATTTATGATTATTTTGCTTGTTATATTATAGATTGTCAAGTAGTCTATAGTTCGTCAAAGTTCATCAACTTCGGAAATTGTAGTAAAGATTTGATATGATGTTAGATCAATCAATACTTCGATTATTTGTTACAAAAATGTGTTTGTGTTAGTGCCTCAGCAAGTGGAACAATATCATGTTGTTCTAATGAAATATTGATAAATGGTTATTGCATGGCCATTATAAGATTGATGGGTTTGAAGGATGTATCCAGATGAGACTGTTGAACAGCGTTTATTGTTAGAGTTGGGTAGTTATGCTATTGTGTGTGGTATTCCTATTTGAGTTAAAAACAATGAAGAATGTCATGTTAGATATTTTAAAATTAATTGAATTGGATGCTAAGCAGTAATTGTGTGACTATTCCTATTTTTAACAAAAAATATTTAATGTTATTTATTAGTTTATTGTCAAGTTTGTCAATTCAATCATACTTTATCAGTTAAGTATAGTTTAATCCACATATTGAGTACTAAATAAGAAAGTTCATTATTATTTGTAATGTCGATGATTTTCCAATTAACATTAAAGTCTAACTTTATTTATTTTTCTCATATTTAATTTTCATAATTTGTAATTAGTACATCATGAAAAAAGGAAAAAGACAAATAGTCGATAAAAATATATTCGAACCAGGATCAAAGGAAATCCCCAGCAATACAGAGTCATTCAACATAGAAGCAGACCCACAATCATTGTCCAATTCGTCAGTCGACAACAATAACAGATCACCTCATTCTTCAGAGAAAGACCAAGACAGATAAAAACCAGCCAAAATAAATCCAGTTATTGTACCTGCACTTGAAACTTAACTATTGCAAAAAGATACTGAGGGTTTGAGCAAAGTTCAAGCTAGGGATTAAACATCTATATCTCCAATTTCGGAAGTAAAAAAAGTTTGTAATGCTTCGAAGAGTATCAATAGTAGGAGTAGGGATGGGGAAATAGCAAATAGTAATGGTGTGATTAGTGCCGATGAATAAAAAAAAAATAGAATTGAAATGCTTAAGCAAAAATATCTTAAAAAATCAGGGAATAATTAAAGTCAGGCAGAAACTAAAATGTTAGGGGCTGAAAGTGGTAATCAAAAAAATATCACTCAAGATTCTTCATTAAAAGCAGAATATTCATTTGAGACAATGAAGATTCAGTAAAAAAAGAGTGAAATTATTTTATAAAAAAATAGACCAATTAAAATTGATTCAGTTTAAGCAGCATTACCTAAGGTCATTGAGGTAAAATAAGTTATTAAAGATATAAAGCATTAATAAATCAAATTAAAATAACTTCAAATTATAAAAAATGTAGAATCCTATGCTGCCTAACCAATTAATTTAAATTAAAACTAAATGACTTAGCCTTAAAAAAAGGCATCGAAAGTTCCACCTCCAATTCCTAAAAAAATAGAATAAAAAAGAAACAATAATAGGATACCTCCACCACCTCCACCAGGAAAACCAATCAACAGAAACAAAATCAATGAATAATCTCAATCACCATAAATCTTACCATCTAATCAAAACAAAAAAATAGTTTAATAACCTTCAACATAAATTTTCCAATCTCCATTTACAAAAGAACCAGAAACAGTTCAAATGCCACCAAATGGGCAAAAAGATGAAGTGAATGAGATTGAACAATAATAAGTATCGCCTGTTAAGAGTAAGGTTCCTCCTCCTCCAAAAAAGAATACATCCAGAAGCAACACAGTGCAATAAATATTGGCTAGGAGACTCAAAAAATAATAAAATGTCTCAAAACAATAAACTAAAATGTAAGATAATTATGAACCATAAGATAAAACTGAGCCTTACTGCCCAGTTTCAAACATAGTCTCGATGGATTAAGAGTACAGCTAATCAAAACAATAAAAGATTGTATAATCCAGATAAACATTTGCTAGTGCTGAGCTAAATCTAAGTACTTAAGAGTTAATATAACTTTGGATCAGTAATCCTTCAAAAGCATTGGCAAAGCTAACTCCATTTGCTGATAAGATACTCAATTCAATTCAGCCTGCTGAGGAAAAACAATAGCCCTTTATTTTTCAATCTAAAAATCCTCATTTTAATGGCATAATTAGCAAGATAATTAGTTCATTCGTGATTGGTTTCAAAGGTGAGTTATCTGCATCTCAAAAGGAGATTATTTATGAGTTAGCCCTTTAATATTTTTATAGCAATGCTAAAGAACTCACAACATAATTTTTATTTCTTCTGGTCAAACTTGGATAGTTCTATTTCCAAAAGTACAGCTAATTCTTCAAAAAATCAAACTAGACATACTTATCTAACTTAATAGCCAACTAAAGCCTATTTTCCCAATAATAGTTAGCACTCTTCACAAACTTCATCATAGACATAAAATAGCTACGGTAAGAGGAATACTATTTGCTGATTATTCTTTCTCCTACTTAAAAACTAATGACTGCAATTATAAATAAGAATATTAACAGTCCAACCAATATGATTTTGATGTTGCTGGCCTGTCACTTTGTGCTGAAGAAAAATAAGAGTATTACAGGATTGTATCTGAAGCGTATTAGTAATGTTGTAGATATTATGCCGGAACAGTATGCTACTGTTGAACTCATCTTGAAGTATTTGAATTAGATGGAGATAGTCTAGAAATATTATCATATTGCAAAACAACTCAAACTTAAAATCATTGGCATTATATCCAATAAAGGTAATAAAGTTGATAAGAAGACCATTTAATCCAAAGACAACAAAACATCAACCAACAAATCAGAAACTGATGGCTTTATGGGCTATTTCTCCAAAGCAGTCGATAAAATCAAAACTGCCACCTCACAACTAACCATCCCTCAAAATCAAACTTAAAAATAAAAACCAAAAGAGGTTCAAATCAAATAAGAAGAACCTGAAGATTAAATAGTCTATGATCCAGTCCTAAAGAGATACAGAATCAACGGAAAAATACCAATTGACTAGGACAATCATCCAGGAGATGCAGCAAGAGTACCTCCACCTCCTCCTCCGCCAAAAACAGGAAAACCAATAGCTCCGCCTCCGGCTCCAGGCAACAAAAAACCTCGAGCAATGAATACGAATCGTTATGCATGATTTGATTCCTTAGTATAAAATTATAAATATTTGTATTTTTCCTTTTTTAATAGTTTTTCTATAATTGGAACTATATTTAAAGTAAGCATCGGTATGGCTTTCGTATATTGTGATGATAGATGGAAATAATAAAAGTAGAATAGTAATCCAGGTCCTGGAGAGTATGTAATTGAGCTGGCTCCTGAGAATTGTTCAAACACTAGTTCTGGTATGATAAGACCATTTAAAAAATGGAATACTGAGTTGAAAAAAAGTGATAGAAATGATCATAATTCTTTCAAATAGTTGGTGAATAAGAAGATGATTAGGTAGTGGTGTATGGATGAAAAAAGATAAACTTTTAGAAAAGGAAAACTATATAAAAATAACACTATGGAAGTCAGGCCCAAACAGTTGACAGTAGAAAAAGATATTTAAGAGTATAACTGCAAGTTTATCATTAAAAATACTAATCACAGTCAAGCTAACCTGCAGGCCAAGAACAAATGGGGCAATATGAGAATTAAGGAAATGTTAAATGTGCATCGTCTGAATTAAAAAAAGAAGAACATGTTAAAGAAGCAGTCGAGCAATAAGCACTACAATAGTCAAACTATGATGCTGTAAAATAGATAGAAATTTCACGAAGAATTGAAGTAGTTATAAACAGTTTTTAACACCAATAGAAAAGGCAGTAATAAAAATATCAAAATATTCAATAAGTACTTATTCATTCAATTTAGAAATAGAGACACCAAAACGCAAACCAAGTATCTGTATCATAATAAAACTTAAAATCATTTGAGATTATCAGAAAATACCAATGATCAGCTGTTGGTTGAACCTGCTGGAGTTTATAAGACGTAGACTGACACTCCATTTGAATCACGACCAGAAACTGCCTATTATGTCAGCAATACTTGCAGTATTAGATAGTCACACATTATCAGCAAGGAGGAAACTCTTCAGACTGGATTGGATGAGGATAGTTTTGAGGATTCGATGGAGTACATTGATGATGCTACACCTGGACCAGGTGCTTATTAGATAAAAAGATAAATAGCGAAGCAAAAACCAATGACTCATATATAAAAATTTGGAGTAACTATGTAAAGATTCAAAACTCCCAAATAAAAAATAGTAGAATGTCAAACGTTTATTAATCCTAAAGTTCCTCAGTTTAAGAAATAGTCTATTGCAAGACAGTAATTTGTTGGTTTTGGACGGACGACGAAAGAGGAAAGAGAGCAGAACGGATAAATGGTGGATAAATTTTATGAATAGTATCGGAGTATTTAATGCAAATCCAAAAAATTAAAGAAGAGTAGCAAATCCAAATTTGGATTTTAGAGTTGCAAGGATAGATTCGCTGCATAAAAAGGCAAAGAATAAAGTTCATCTGATGAAAGCAATAAATATGAAGATGACGAGAGTGTGGAATATTATGAGGAAATGCAAAAGCCAAGTAGTGCTTTTCTATCAAAAGTAACCAGATAGCTGAATGTGAATTCAGTGACTGAAGATGTTGACTTCAATGGTCAGAACTACAATTGTCTGGCCAATAAAATAAAAAAATAAAAATAGCATTTGTAGGATTACTAATTGGTTCCTCCTCCTTTCATGACCAAATCCAAGCGATTCCAATACAGCAAAATCAAAAAGGAATAGAAAGAGGAGTAGCTCAAACTTATAAAGAGAGATTAACTGCGTAAGAAGAAATAAACAAAAAAGAAATCATTTTAAAAAGGTTATTCATTCATCAAATAAAAACGTGGAGATGTGTTCACTCCAAACAAAGAGAACAGTCCGTCTCCAGATAAGTACAATCCTTCTCCAAAATGGATAAAAGATTCCCACAATCTTAGATTTCAAACATTCGATAGAAAATGATATTGTTATATATTTGTTACTTAACTAATCAATAAGCGAGTGAATTAGTTGATTAGTTATCATAACGATGTCATCGCCAAGGCATATGCAACAGCGAAGTCATCCTAATGTGCTAAAGATATGTGGATTTGCTTTATATTCAACTATTTTATTAGCTAATCGTTGGTCTAACCGCTCAGCGAGACGTAAGGTTTGCCTGAATTGGTTTAATTGTACCGTTGATGTCTTTGGCGATGTGAGTCTCGGCGAAGACTAGTTATCGTTTGCCTATGGCTTTGACTGTTGCTTATTTGGCTGCCCATCTTGAGGCTACATATTGGGCTTGATACTCCTAGTTGTTGATGTCTTTGAAATACGCTAGTTCTTGGGGGTGTAGAACTTTAGTGAGAAACCTGAGTTTATAATTTTTCGATAGTATATTTTGTATTCTGCTGATTTTGACAAGATCAACTCCTACTCCCAAAACTTTCATTTTATCTGATTTATAATTTAGACAAAAACACAAGTTAGTATTAATATCACAAAGCTACCTGCCTATTGGCCAGCCATGTTAATATCCGAAAATGATCAAATGATGATAATAACTGTTGATTGGCCAGTTCTGCATCATCTGATATAGTACCATTGCATTACTTATTAGTACATTGCATTACTTATTAGCAAATAACTGATTGTTTCTTACTCAGTACTATAAAAATATCAGTTGCTTCTATGATTGCCGATATTCAGGAAGATATCTGGTTCAACTATTTCTTCTTTAACTATTATACTGTTTTTCATATTACTATTTTGCTCTTTTACAAAGTTTCTGATTAAACCCATACCCGCGTTTTTATTCTTCTAAAAATCAAAATCCATTGCTTCAGCCATGCGAATATGTCTTTCATAATCATCCAATGTTTTTTTCGGTAATCCTATTTTATCAGCTGCTTGCTGAAGTGTATAAAACTCTCCACTTTCTTTTGGTTTGTTATAAATATTTTTCCAGTTATTTATATGGCCTCGTACCTAACCGATCGTTCTTTCTCTAGATTTCCGGCTGCATTGTAGTTGTGGTTCTGGATGTCCAACTGTAGCTTGGCTGATTGGTTGTATTTATATTTTTCTGAATTTGAAGTGAAGCCTATCTTTTTTGGTTGGATCTATTTATATGAAAATATCGTCTTGGAAGGGATAGACTCCTAAGTATTGACATATTCTGGTGTATGGGTTCATAAAGAACAACTGTGAACTGAAAGCAAGTTATTCTGCATGAATAATTATGTTACGTTATAGATTGCTGATTTTGAAACTGAGGGTCAGATTTATTAGGTTTTGAGGCTGTCCTAACAAGAGAGTCAGCCGAACCATTTTGGTCTATCCCGTAAGTTGATTTTATAAATAAACAAGTTTATCGATTTGACCTGTGATCTCACTTCTTCCCTTCATGCAAGCAATAAATAATAATAAACTCTATCATTTAATATAAGTATGATTATTGCTTTGTTGCATTGATGTAACTCCTTTCCGCAATTTGGAGTGAATGTTTTTAATTTATTACATTTCTAACATTTAATAGCATAATTTACATAATTTATTATTAGATTTTATTCAAATGAAAGCACTGATAGTAATTGTTGGACTTCTTCTCATTGTCTCTGTGGCAGGCCTTGATTAATTCAAAAGTCAAGACGAGTTTCAGCTCTGTGTGAATACTTGTGAGAAAGTTATTACACCATGCCTCAAGGAAATTGAGTCGGCTTGCTATAAGGCCTATAATCAATGCCGCGATGCCCCTAATTTTATAGTTTGCATTGAAAGCGCAAATGGATTGCAGATGCAGTAAATTGCTAAGTGTATGAGAAATGATTGCAAAAAATTGGAAATAATTTCCGAACGAAAAATAAAAGATGAAGTGCTGAAAATCAAATACACTCGGGAAAATGCATTTATAGAGCTTGACAATAAAAATAAATAAAACAATATGATAGAGTAGGTGCAACCTGAAAGTTAAAAGATTGAGAGTGACATTTAAATAAAAAGTAGTAACTCAAGAATGGGGAAGAGAATTGGATTTTGATTTGGTATGATTATAAAAGTAATCTCGGATTATGAATATGGTATCATTAATAGTTTAATAAATATGAAATTAGTTCATAGTTTATTAATATTTTTGTTATGTACGTATGAAGTTGATATTGATGGTAGTAGTAAGCATTAAAATAATCAGTAATAGTCATTTTTACCAAATCTCAATTTGCCCTCACACATCTAGTTCCCCAATGTTTTTGTTTTCTTGCTAGAATTCAATCTACTTTGTTATTTTGATGGAATCTTTCTTGAACTATTTATTGATTTATGCGGAGTTATGCTCTTTTTGCGGTCAATATAGTCACTGGGAATATTACTGAAATAGTAATTGTGTCCTTTAATACTCTTTAACTTTGAACCTTATCTCTATCTCTAAATGGGGGTAGCGATGCTCTTATGAATTTAAATGCCCTTGGATTTAGATTTAAAGCATTTCAATCCATAATTTTACTATTTATTAGTCAGCTTTGCTGACTTGACTCCGATTAAATTTCTATTTAATTTTAGTTTCTATTTGCTCTTATTGCTTCTCTAGCTTTTGGGTATTAATTTATTAGTGTTTTTTTATTTAGAGCACTTACTGTTGAGTTTTAATCTTAGTTCCTTATTTGCCACTACTTTCAAATTATGAATCATTTCTGGATTGACCCTTTATCGGTACATCTTCAATGCTTAGTTTTTTTTACGATTTTTCAGTAAAAAATTGACCAACAATAGTGAATTAATTTTGGGTTTGTTACTATCCTTTTTAAGTCGAATCCTGATGGCTTTATGAAACTATTACCCGATTTTCTTCATATTATAGTACTTGATTATTAGTTTATTTTCTGGATTTACTGTGGTTAAACAGCTTCTAAAACTTTCCTTAACTTTGTTGAGCCTATCTTTTTTCACAAACTGTGTGTAAGCGTGATAATATTTGGCTTAATATTGTGGTTTGAGCCACTTGAAATGAAGGAGTGCGAGTGTGAGGATGGGTAGATGAGGTTGTGTCAATGCTATTTTAGACTAAATTAAGGTAATACTATAGCGGGTTGTTATCATTTCGTTGCTCTGTTTTTTCATATGGGCACTATAGTAAATATGCCAAATTTATATAATTTGAATTAAGTTATTATTCCTACCCTACCCTGGCTGACAGAAAATGATAGCTGTGTTTGGTCATAGGATTTGGGTTTGTGGTTGATTTTTTATGGAAAGGCCAATCATTTGTATCTGTCAGTGCAAAGTTATCATTTTTGATATAAGAAATAATAAATAATTTTAATAGAATGGAGGAAAAAGGAGAAATGAAGAATAATGCTGACAACTATTTCCAGAAATTGTTGAATCAGCACCCATCAAAGGATGTAAATTTAGATCTTATTTATAGAGTATGACTTCTGTCCTTAAATAGACAGAGGATAGTGTTGAACATCATCTTGAGGATGGTTCACTGAAAATAGTCCCATCACCAGAGAAGGATTCCAAAGACAATAACTATGCCATTTCCAACAGAAAGAAGGATTTTAATCCTTTTGATACTAATTATAAAGGATTTTTGTTAACCAGTGATCGAGAGAGAAGTATTTAGAGATATTAATTTTTCAAAAAATTAAGAGCTGAATACTCCAAAGAAAAAACTTCAGTTGTTGTTAAGGAAGTACAGAACAAAATCAAACAGTGGACTAATAAAAAACTAGAAATAAATAGGAGGAAAAATAAATCATTGTAACGCTCAAGAAAAATAGAAATTGAACTGCTTTAACAATTAAAAAAACAGGAAATTGAGAAGAGAGATAACTAGAAAGAGCAAAAGAAATAAGAAGTTTAAAGAAGAATTAAAATGCTAGAAGAGGAAAGAGAAAAAAGAAAAGAACTTATGAAGGAGAGTTCAGTCCGGAGCTTGGAAGTTAAAAAACCTAAGTACAAGGAAATATAAAGCAAATTTAGTGAACTGGAAGAAAAAATTAGAGCTGAACAAGAAAAGGCAATCGAAGAGAGAAGACAGGCAATGCTCATAAAAAAAGAAGAATTAATTTAGCATTCAAAAAAATATGCCCAATTGTTAAAAGAAAAATAGGAAGAAAGAAAGCACAAACTAAAGGTAGCTACGATTAAATAGGCAGCCGACAAAGAGAAGGAGTAGTTTAATATATTTACTACTGAAAATAAATAGCAGAAGGTTGAAGATTAGCAAAAGAGAAAAAGAAGAAAGTAATTTAATCAAAGAATGAAAAGTATGATCATTATAACAAATAAAAGCCATTAGCAAATTTAAAATTAGGAAACTGGCTCGAAGTTAAACAAAAGTAAGGTGTCAAACAATCATTAACAATCAAATGAAGTGAATGATTCCAATTCCCCCAAAAAAATAAGAAAAAGACAAAGAAGATCGATTGATGGATCGACCAATGGCAGAAAGCTAGGGAATGATTACCTTAAATAATTAAGACATAATAGTAATGAAACTCTGAACAAAAGTGTAAAACTCCCGAAACTGACAAATTCAACATCTTTACCATTAATTAAACAGCCAACATACAAAAATTATTTGACATAAATTAAAATAAAAAGGAGGTAAGTTGGCGATTAAATTCAGTTGCTGAAACGAAAGTGTCAGTCAAAGGCTGAAGTTTTCAATGAGCTCAGTAAAAAGTCATAGCAATATGAAGGCAGCATGTTGAAGAAGATAAATGAGTTGAAAAAAATAAATAAGTATGATGAATCGGTTATAAAGGAGAGTGAAATAGACTAAATGTATTCTCGGTATATCAAGATGAGGCTGGCATGCATTTAAGTCTGATCAATTGATTTATTCTGATTTTATTAGCACTAACTTTTAATATAACTGAATGACAATTTTGCCAATTATGACTATTCACTTATATTTTAAAAATAAATTCTCTAAAACCATCTTTTATTGATTTCCCTTCTCCTAAAATACTATAATGATTCTTCAAGCAGTAATTGTAAATAGTTCTATAATAGTTTTCATCATCCTCAAAGATAATAAAATTATATGTCCATTCAATTCAAAGAAAAAATAATCAACTACAACGATCATGCATTTTATCGAGCCAACCCATATGCTAACCAAGGATATATACCACCTGCATCCCTCAAAAATAGAAAAAAGCCATAATTCATAACATAAATTCCACAAGGGATCGACTATTTTGACCCGAGTCATAAGAAACTATTCGCAAGAGAGGGGCATAAGTCAACGATAGAGGAGTATCAACTGTTGTCGAATCCTTAGAAATATCCGTTGTAGAATCGATTGGCTAATGACATTCATTATCATAGAAGTTTAAACACGGTTGATATTGAGGGGGCTTCAGTCAATTCTAAGAAAAGTATGGGAGTTAAAAATAGAATTAAGGCTCAAGAACAGATGATGAGGGAAAATGACAAGATTTATACGCCTATTTTATTTACGGGGATTAGTGAAGAGGAGCGAAGAAGAAGATTAGCTGAGGATCAGCTGGAAAGAATGAATAGTCGGTAAAGACAGGGGTTATCTCGACAAAGAAACTACAACTCGTAAAAGAAGTTATCGCCTCCATAACAATTCACAAGAAATCCATACATAATAATGAAGGACGAATAAATTCAGATTAATAATGATATCATTGATGTACCAATAGAGAAAAAAGTGAGGAACAGTTAAGATATACATATTATGAGATAGAATCACAATTAATATAGGAAGGACTTATAGCAAAAGAGAAATTATTATGAACGGGAAGAACAATTACTTAAATTATTGTAAAATCATAGTAGCACTGGCGATAGTTTGGAAGGCTCACGAAGAAAAGATATATCGAGTAGGGCTGAAGTTACAAGTGGAACTTCGTCTTACGAGGGGATGAATCCGGAATTACGACAAATTTACTAAAAATAAAGGAAAAATATTGAAAAAGATTTAATTAAAAAATAATTTAGGAATCAAATACGACAGCTCAATCCTACCAATCTCTCTTATGGCGGAACTATGATTCGTAACTCAGGTATTTTTTCTAATCTGGGCAAAAATTTAGCCAGCGGTTGATAATTAAATATTATTTTTCATATTGCAGTAAACTATCATAAATGAACGGCAAAGTGTAATGACGTCTCTCATATTTGTTTCTTTTAAAGTTTTAACAAATTATGTTTGGTTGTACAGTGTTTTTTAATATTTATTTATGATCCTTTAATATTTGTTTATGACTCTAATTTTTATTCTATGATAATACTATCGTAAATTTTATCAACAAAAGAGTGAAAATATAGTAAATGACTACAATTATATTAAATATGGATAACTAATTTTTATTTCTTTAATATTTCATAAATCTATCATCTAATCATGATCCAAGTTTAATAGCATCTCTTGAAATGGCTCTTTTCTTTGGCGATTTATCGTTTTAATATTTGATGTAGGGCTGGGAAGGATTCTTATTTATGTTTGCAATGGCAGGATTCTTAGGTATGTTTGTAATGACTTTAAAACTTCTGTTCTTATAATTTCTATTTCTCCATATTTAATAGAATTTACTGAGTGTCAGTGTCAGTGTAGTTGACTGCAAATTTGGGTTGGAGAGAGTTTGAATAACTGACTGATATTTTGAGATGTATTTTGCATAATAATTTGTAAGTTATTGAAACTGCCTTTGCATTTCTGTTATTTTTTTAATTTGTAATTTTAATTTAGTAAACCCATTTTGATTGGTGGTGCAAATGACAATTGGAATTAAATTATATTTTTTCAAATTAAAGAAATATTTTTATACCTTTGAATTTTCCAACTCATTGTGTTTGCCAAATTTAATCTTGAACATTGATTAAAAATCGGAAAATGAGTTAAATAAAGCTATTTTTTAATTTTCAAGTGTGACTTTTAAGACATCAAATGTTTTTGAATCTAAATCTTTTTTGATGGGATTAATAGTCAGTCTATCTTAAGTTAAATGACTGATAAACTAACTTTTTTCTTGACTGGTCACCTTGATCATCTAAATATAGTCATTAATTCTATACTCAGCCAATTTCCCATCTCTTTAATGTTACTTACTGCATTTGGAGCAATGTCTAAAGCAATTAGCGCATTAGTTTCTCATGCACAGATACTCGAAGGGTAGTTGATGTTTGTGACAGAGTGGAATATTGAAAGTGATTGACATTGAGTTAGGCTAACCAATTATAAAGTCTAATGAGTGTTAATTTTGCTAATTCGTTTCCTTGAAATTATTGAGTAAGGTATTCTAAATTAATTATTGTGTATTACCTTATTATTTTTTATTTAAATTAGAGAGCGACTCACTCGGCAGTAGGATATAATTATTGATGCATTTGGCAGTTTGCACATGTTGTAGGGTGTTCTTCTCCTTCAGTTGGGTTAATCCTTTATCCGTTGCATTATTTCATTCTAATTATACTATTATTCAATCAATAATACAAAATACTCGAAGAAATGGATCGCAAATTGTGGAGTCAACAAGTAAAATTACAATAAACTAGGAAGACGAGCAAATTGTTAAACTAGTCAACAGATATGGCACTAAAAAATGGCCAACCATCTCTGAAAAATTATGTGCAGAGACTGAGTACTAAAGAACAGGCAAACAATGCCGTTAGAGGTACTATTTATAGCATTAAGATGGTATAATCATCTCAGTCCTGAAATAAACACTTCTCGATGGAGTGAAAAAGATGAAGATCAATTATTTTAGGCTCATAAGACATACGGTAATAAATGGAAGTGTATATCCATGATGTTCACAGGAAGGTACGTTTGAGGTGATGCAGAACTGACAATTCAATTAAAAATCACTTTTATTCGACTATCAGAAGATGTTTGAGGAGGATCAACAAGTTACAGGGGTAAAAAAATAGCACCCTAAAAATGAGGAGTATTAAGCCATATGTTTTATCCAAAATATTGGAAGATAGAAGTAGTCACTGCTTTATTTAGAATTGACTGAGTCGATCCTGGCGCTGGGAAAGATAAAACCGAGCAAAAACAATAAATAAATTAAAGCCGAATATTTTGAAGAGTTCAATCAGATGATTGTTAAACTATATTAAATAAATTCAGAATATGAGGAAGTCAAGCTGAAGAAAAAATCAAAGGGAGAAGGACCAGCCTAGATTGATTCAGAATAGGTTAAGTTGGTCAGTGGGGAAAAAGTAGAAACTGTCTTTCAAAGGATCAGTAATTAGTTGAGTGAAGAAAGTAATTTAAGTGCGACCAACAAAAGAAGACAATCGTTTGAGAGAATTAGGGAGAGTTGTGACCATTCTTAAAATCAAATCATAACCAAAATTACAACGAACAAAATTAGAAGAATTATCAAAAAAAGAAAAAATCATTCAAAAAATAATCTCCTTGAATCGAGAGAGTTGCTGAAAAAGGCACAAATTATGTCTTCAAAAGTGTAAACTCCTCTTAAAAGACAGCGCAAGTCGATTAACTATATTAAACTTAATGAAGGCATTCTATGCGAGAACGAAAGGCATTAAATCGATTAAACAAATCATGAGTCAGAAGTCAGCAAAAGAAAAATATAAAGTTTTCCTTCTGTTGAACTCATGAACTTCGACGGAGATATGGATGACAACAATCTTTAATAGATTGAATAAGAATAATAAAAATCCAACTAAAAATAGCAAATATTCATGAATCACAATGTTTTTTCTCAGGATTTTATGGATATGCGTCCTCTGAATAGTATAGTGAATCCTAGTCCGTGCTACGACAAAAGTAGAGTCAATTTTAATGAGCTCATTGTGATTGGAACTCATCTTAAAATATTTCCTACTCCACTCTTTTCGTCTGAAAAAAAAGCTGAAAATTTGTAAATCAATGAGCAATAAAGAAAACAAAGCTAAGATTATTTTATTTAATAAATTTTGTAGATTAACTTTGATCCCGACTATGTCCTTCGATAGCATCCCTAAGAGTAATGATTATTATAAATACTGCTACTTTTTCAAAATCTCATAAATATTTAAATATCATTCATCCGAGTTTTCTTTTTTTTATCATTTGGGTTTAGTATTTTCTAAGATCGTACATATGCCTAACTGCACGATTGCGTGGTCTTTTCAGTGAATTTTTTGTTGAAATGTCCATAATTTGTTCCACAGCCCTCCAAATCAATTATTGAGTGGATAACGATTGCTCCATTTGTTCTTTGCTTTTTCTGCGGATGAGAGCTGTCGGGGCAACCAAAGGCTCTTAATCATCAATTTACGCGTTTTCCTTTTTTTCTTATTGTTTTCCTTTTTCTGTTTCTTATGGTTTTCTTTTTTCTTTTTGGTTGTGGTTTAATTGATTATTGGTTAAAGCGCTGATACCGTTTATTGAATTTTTCTTAGGTTAGAGTAGTTTTTGGTTGATTATTGGTTCTTGAATTATTGATTTGTTTGGATTTTCCTTAATTTTTAATTTAATTTATGGAACAATATGATTTTATTGATTATTTTGCTGTGAAAGTTATTGCTTATTTTCTTATACTTTATCTTCATATACTTTTTAGTAGAATAAAATATAAGCATTCTGACCCAGAGCTGATTAAGCACTGCACTTGGAAACGTAACTATCATCCATCTTCATAATAATTCAATTACTTTATACCAGCTATCCCCAACTCTCACAAAAGCATAGTAGTGTCCACTGTATGAAGACCCTCCAGCATGAACAACTACCGCGTAAAGCTTCATTATTAGCTTATGGGGTTCTTATAAATGCTTCCCTAAATCAATTGTAAGCGGATATTGAATAAATTTGCCTATCTTTCGTAATGAATTTGTGAATCTTTTCAATTGAAAAGTCACAACTTTGGGCACAGAGTCAAGTAAAAATCTTTTTCCCGCATTTGAACGAATTTTACATTTTTCGCATAAATATTTATTGGCTCCTTCAAGTTTTTAAGCTGTGAAATGGCTGGCGATACCCTCGAGTAAAGAATTAGATCTTTGACACTCCTAACCTTTTATCTAGAAATGGTACAATATTAAAATCGTAGTAACGTTCTGAGGTAATGGACTTATGCCCGCAACTGAGACACTCAACGCAGGTTTTCATGATCCCTCCAAAAATTTTGAAAATATTTGTTTTTTTAATCTTCTGTTAATTGATCTCTCTATCTTTTCCCAATTTGCCTGTTTCTGCTTCTTGCATTCCTTCGATCAAATATCTCAAAAATTAATGTGAATCTTCCTGTCTTCCAAGTTTGAACTTCATCATGTTAATTTTACTTTTTTAAATATGCTTTTCAAATGATTGATCATGGAGTTGGGTGCGAAGCTTCTCACATCTCTTGTGTGAGCATATATATTTTCCATTTCGCAAAATACGCACCATTGATTGTTTCTTTTGCTAGCACATTGCTGAGAGTGACGATGTGTTGAGAAGCAATTAGCCAGAGACTGTGTGTGAAGAACGCTCTGAAGGGCAGCATTAAAGAAGCAGGTGTTTCCAAGATTGTTCAATCCTCCGCCGATCGTCAGCTGAGCCATGTTGAAACCAAATAATGGATTAAAGAATAATATAAAGGTCAACAGTGATATTAATAAATTGGGCGATTGCAATGAATTAAAGTTGAAATTAAAGGGCAAGTGAAATGAATTGTGTTGATATTGATTGATGTGTTTCAACAAGGGGTTGGGGTTGGGGTTGGGGTTGGGGTTGGGGTTGGGGTTGGGGTTG
>DYPS01000050.1 GCA_020719775.1 Desulfosporosinus sp.
AACCCCAACCCCAACCCCAACCCCAACCCCAACCCCTTATTTTGATTAATAAAAATACAATTATTGATTATATCAATTATAGATTGAGTTTATTGAATGTACTTTAAATCAAATAAGAAAATTAAAGAAACTCATCAATCAACATTTATTATAGTATTCATGAACGCACAAGTAAAATTCAGATTTGTATAAACTTCTTTGAATTAAATAAAGTAATTCAGTTTTAAATAAATAAAAAAGACCAAATTAGTTTTTAATCTTCACTAATCATATTAAAAATCTATATTTTTAATTTAATTGCTCTTACTCGTCTTTTTATATAATTATGCTACTGAGTGATATATTCATTTTCAAAAAATCATATATTCAAAATAAATTAAAAATAGCATTTCATGAAAAGGCTAGTTTTTGTGGCTTTTATCTTAGTTGCTTATTCTCAAATTCCACCAGCTTATGATATCGGGGCTATCATTGATCCTGTACCCCTGCTTGAACCTGCTAAAACCTCAACTATTCTCACTACTAATTCTAATGGCACTAATTTTGGAGTTCCAGACAACAAAGGTGAGTATACTCCTATTCTATTAAGTCCCAATTCTATTCCCACCCCAATTCCTTCTGATTTTGTTTCTACACAGCCATCAAACATTATGGCAATCGGAACAATGCCTCCTCTTCCTATTTTTTCCAGTCAATATTAGCTAACCAATAATTTTTGGAATGCTTCAGTCGCTGCTGGAGGTGGATGTTTCAATAATCGTGGTAAAATATGTGGAGTTGCAATTAGACCGATAGGTTCATTGCACGACTACATCACAAATTATTTTAATTCTTATTTAAAATTGCAGCCTAAGATAAACAATCAATTAGGTGATAATCAAATATTTACCTTAACTCAAAACTTTGACTGCACGTGGTCAATATAAAACCAAGGAAAATATTTATCAACAGTTAACAATAACAATGGAAATTGGGTGTCATTTAGTTCATCGATTGGATATGCATAGAGATGGTATCTATAGAGAGGTTCATTAAAAGTATTTATTCAGAGCGCAGTACATAAACTAAAATATTGGTAATTTGATTCAAATGATATTGTGCGGTACGGCAGTTCTCGATCCACTCTGACATTTTAGATTTACCCATGTGATAAGACGATTGGATGGAATAATTGATTCATTTCTCATTTATTTTGAAATATCCCCCATTAAATTAACTGATTATTAGATTATTTACTAGTTTAACTTTGAATTTATAAGTGATGAAGATGTTAGGAGTAATGATTATAATGATATATGATGGCAGTTTGATAATACGGGTTGTTTGTTCTACATTTGATCTTTTGAATTGTGATATTAAAAATATAGTTTGTTTCATTAATTTTATTATGACTAGTCCTTCTCAGCTCTTTTCTTGCGTGGGATCCAATTAAATTTGTCGATCTCCTCTCAATATTTCCCCAGCCAAACAGCAATTCTCATTTAGTAAAACTGAAAGGTTCAAAGCTCCATCTCCATAGTAAAGTGCTTTTTACTCAGCTGTGATAACATCTACAACCTTCCAAGCATGCGAATGACTCGTAAAACAAGTACTCCTTAACTTATGCAGACTTTGGATATGGCAAGAAAACTGATCTAAATCATGGGCAGCATCCTCACAATATCACTCCATCCCCTGACAACTACAAAATTTAAAGTTTTGTCGAAATTGATAAAAATCATAGTCGAGGAATGTCAGCTCATATTGGCAGATAAGTATTCCCTATTTAATTTAGCTTACTACTCCTAGGAGCTACATTTAACTCGATCGAATAAAATTTCCAGGACCTGGTCGCTATGAAGAGTATAGAATGAATTAAACACCAAAGTGGAGTATGAGACCAATCACAAATCCCGAGCGTATCTATTATATAAGATAGTCTTTGATAAAACAACACAGATTATTGTGCCAGGGCCGGATACATACAATTTTAGTCAATAAATTCATCCAAAAGGGAAATATTACTCAACAAAGCATCGTAGTTCTGGATCAAAGGCATGGAACCCTCCATCATCACAAAGATTCAATAAATCAAGTAATTCTTATGATTATATAGGCACTGACGTCCCTGGAAGTGGTAATTATTTCCCCATAAACGATATGAGTGATTCTGGAAAATATATTCTTTCAACAAACAAAGGTACAGGCCGTAGAAAATTGGATCAATAATTCAGATAATCATTTGTTCATATTCCTGCTAAAATAACTAAGAGTAATTATAGTTTAATATAGCTCCTGGCCCAGGTTCGTATAGACAGAGTTCGGAGTTCGGACAATACGATCAGATTGCACTGACAAAAAGTCAATTGGAATGACCTCAAATTCTCATATTTTTTGTCATTATCTAGCATCTAGCATTTATATCAATTTGGTGTTAATTTGAGTTGTTTGTTATCCAATGAGTGTGGTTGAAGAGTGTGAGTGTTTGGGCTGAAAATATAAATGATGTAATGGAGTGAAGTTGAAGCGCTCTAAGATATGAATTGTTTGTAAAATTAATTACATTATATCAAATGCAAGGGCACTCAGTTGATGACTATACTGCTCTGTCGGTGATCGGGAGAGGCACCTACGCGAAGGTGCTGCTGGTCAGGAAGAAGAGTGACAAGCAGGTTTATGCTATGAAGATCCTTAAGAAGAAGTACATCCTCGAGAAGAACCAAGAGAAAAATATAATGACTGAGAAAAGCATACTCAGTGATCTTAATCATCCCTTTCTCGTTAAACTCAAATAGTGCTTTCAAGATGACAAGAAGCTCTACTTTATACTTGAGTACTGTCCTGGAGGGGAACTGTTCGGTCTCCTCTCACTAAAAGACAAACTCTCGGAGGAACAGTAACTAATCTTTCAATCAGAACTAAGTTTTATTCTGCCCAGATCTTCCTGGCTTTGGACGCTCTTCATCAAAGAAACATCATATACCGAGAGTACTTTTAATTTGAATTAGTCTTAAGCCTGAGAATGTATTGTTGGATAAAACTGGTTACATAAAAGTGACTGATTTCGGTTTATCTAAAGCTCTTAACTTTGAAGACGAGAAAGCTATGTCAATTTGTGGTACTCCGGAGTATTTGGCTCCTGAAGTGATAAAAAAGCAGGGGCATAATAAGACTGTGGATTGGTGGTGTTTAGGATGTATTATTTACGAGATGGTGACTGGTTTTCCTCCTTTTAAGAGTCAGAATAGAATGTAACTCTTTGAATCCATTCTTTATCAGCCTCTGCAGGTGCCAAATGTAGAATTTCTATTAGTTAGGCCTCACCAAAATTGCAAAATATTCTTATGAGATTGCTTTAAAAAAATCCTCAGGACAGATTAGGAGCTGGTAGTTCAGATTAGATTCGTAACCATCCTTGGTTTTAAAAAGTAAATTGGAATGCATTGATGTCTCGGTCCATCAAGGCTCCATTTGTACCTATTCTGACGTCTGATGCCGATATCTCAAACTTTGATTAATAGTTCACGAGTTGTTCAGTATAGTCCTTCAACTAGAGCTCCAATGACATCTCTGAGTAATCCAAAAATTTTGACGGTTTCTAATTCGTTCCGAATTGATAATTTACATTCATTTAACACTTTGATTTTGTTTTTATTATGTAGTGCAGTTGAGGAAGGGCTGTGATCAAGGCAATTGATAGTTTCAATGCTAGGAGAAAGAGGGTAGTTTGCAATTATATGCAAAATCACTTTATAATATTTGAATGATAGAGGACGAAGATATCACCGATTTGTCGGAAAAATTGAAGATGATGAGACTTTATGATTTTATTGAGGCGAGAGATGAGATGATTAAGAAAAAAGCTTTTGCAGCTATATATCAGGAAAAGATAAAGAAACCGAGAAAGCATCATGATCTGATTCTATGTTTCAAAGTTTTTAAAGCTTTCATGGTAGATTCAATGCAGTTGAGAGAATTCTAATAAAGACTATCAGATATTTATGTGAAAATTTTAAGACAAAAACATTTTTAATGCATAAAGGAATTTACAGAATCAAGTAAAACTGAGAGAAATAATCGAATTAAAGCTGCTGAAAAGATAAGAAAAAATATTTGCTTGAAGAAGTTTAAAAGGATAGTGCAAAATCACATTATAAAAAAAAACTAGTAAAAGAGCAAATTCACAAAAATAGTGAATGAATATTCCAAAACATAAAATCAATTTTATTTGCCAAAATAAGTTGATAATTCATATCTGCAAAATGTTACTCATAACAATTTTTCTCGAAACCTTTAGGATTCAAGAAAAAGTGGACAATCTATATATAGTGCTTTTGATTCTCAATTAAGGAGAAAATTTGTACCAATTAAGCAAGTTCCAAAATTACCATAACTCAGATCAGTGAAAGAAGTAATCATCTAAAATCAAAGCGGAACTAGTTTTAAAAGTCAGTTCAATTAATAAAAATAAAAAATAAATTCCGAAATAATTCAAAAAGAGTGTAATGCTAAATAAATAACACCCAAACAAAATAATGAACCATCTGAGAAATAATTGAGCAAAAAAACAATTCAATAGAATATTTTAAAATCCAAAGAGTAGAAACAACAATAATTAGAGAAGCCAAAAATAATTGATAAAGATAAAATACTATCAATCCTGTGCCAGATAAAGATTGCAGAAGTAACTTAGCTCACAGACATTATTAAATAATACCAATAACATTTAAAAGGTTAATCTGTGTTAAACGAACGAGGATATGTAAACCAAAGTCTAAAAATACTTTAAAGTATAATGTCTATCGAATGATTATAAATATGTTATTAGTAAATAATTGTGATTTGGATATCATTGATAAGTAAACTATTTATGGCATGAGTTGACTAATGATGCTATGATGGATTGACCTTCGTCAAAATTATAGTTGCTTATTAGTCTGTATCTATTTTTGAGAAGGTTGAACAATTCGCGAAGTTATGGAACAGTTATATTTGTTATTTAATCGACCCACATAGCGAAAGGAGTTGGAATGATATTTTACTGGAGGAGTTAATATTTATTTTTGCCCAAATAGTTGATTCGTCTCTCTTGAAATGGTCCAACTCCATAATACTACACAAATTTTATTATATTTTAAGATAGTGTTCTGTGTTTATGCTTTCTCCTTTCGTGATAAAAAACTGAAATTAATGCAAATAGCAAATAACTTCGTATATGTACATGGAGGCCTCTTTGTCTAAGCATGCAGTTGAGAATAACATACAAAAATTTGAATTATAAAATTTGGTTGTTGTTTTATTCCACTAAAGCCAAGTAATCTTACCAATTTTAGCGTTAGAGCATACGAAGTAATATTCTTTGATTATTTATCTAAAATTATAACTCATGCAGTTCATATTTTTATGTATTTTCAGGAGGTGGATTTATGACTAAATTCAGCTAAGTTTAGAGAAATTCTTTCATTTTTAAAGCGACATCTCGATTGATTTGTGGAGTGAGAACATAAATTTATATCTATGTTTCTTTGAGGTAAAGTTTGTTTGTGAGAAATGGAGCCATAACATTACAGTTTTCAAATTCTTTTAGTACTATTTTTTTGATGCTAAGTTAAGATATGATTTACTTTTCAAAAAGGATCAAATTACGCTAATGTTCTTCGTTTGAAGCTGAAATGTAGAGATAAAAATCGATTGCCTAATTATGCATTCTAAGGATGGGGTCTGTTATCTTTTTAGTTCTCTATGTATACCAAGGAAAGGCTTTGGAGATGTCCTCTTTTCCTTGAGTTTTATTATTAAAATGTATGATTGATGGAAGATCGTTTGGTGACTATTCTTACATATTAATTGCCTTAAAATTATAAAAAAGATAAATGAATTCATATAATTATTTGGATTTTTTAATATTGAATAATAAAAAATTAAAATTTATTGTGTTTGTGTTGACTGTTGTTACTTTTGGTTTAAAACAGTATTTTGAGTGAATGCCAAATTTAAAATCAAATTTAATTTATTATTTTTCCTCTAACTTAATAATAACTTGAATGGGAAACTAAACAGTCTCTGAGTTTAAGGAATAAGATCCAACTAATTCAGCTCGATAAATAGACCGAGAGTAGAACTGCATCATTTTTCAAAATGATTTAGGATAAGAATTCGAAAAATATGTGGTGCCCAATGATGGCTCAAGTGGTTTTTAAAATTCATACGAGTTTAGATCTAAAAATAGGCATGCTGAATTAGTAGATGTGCTGTACGCCAGTAGTATTTTTGCTATTTAGGTCCACAAAAAAATCATTTTGGATGTGCTGAAAAAGCTAAATATGATGTAGTCACAGAGAGAGTTCCCTATAGACTTGCACATTTGCCCACCCAAAAACCAATTAATTCGTTTATTCTACTGAGGACTGCTTTGAATGGATTTAAAGATATTTACAAATATCATGGATTAATGAGCGTTAAAGATAAAATGATTGGTGTTAACTCCAAAAATAAAGTTAAAGTTTGGCTTAATCCCAACTTTTCACTCAATTCTCCATAGGAAAAACCATTTTCTCTTCAAAATTTATAGCCAAAAGATCATTAAAGATAAATGGTAAATAATATATTCGATTTAATAAGTTCTAAAACATAGCAAAATTCTATTTGGATTGATTTTTTTCATCGTAAAGAACTTCAAGATCCTAGAAGTTTCAACGAAGCACTCAAAATAGTCGATACCTTCTTATAAAATAACAACATCAAACTGAATGAATAGCTTAAAAATCCTTTCAATAAAATTTATTATGATCATAATTTTGACCAAAAATCATAAATATCCAATCTAACAAATTTAACCAAACAATAGAACTTCAAACAGCAATCTTTCAAACTAAATGCTGGCTTGAATACTGAAAGAAACAGTAATGCATTTTATCCGATAACTCATATGGAGCAAAAAGTGCATCCAAGTCAATTGGTCAGAAATTAATATGTAGTCAGGTCTCAACTTCCGATTAGCAATACAATTGTTGCGAGTAAATTAAATTAAATTCCGAAGAAAAAACCATTTGAAGAAATGTAGAGAAATTTGCATTTTCCAAATAGAAGAATTCAAATTTCAAATTCTTTGGATAGACCATTTACAAGTGTCAACTCAATGATAATAAAAAAACCCAGTTTTGCCCATATTGAGCCACAACAACAAGGAAATCTTGCTATACGACCTATGATAAAATTCGGCCATACCAATCAACCTATACAGCAATTACAGACAATTCAATCTATTCAAAGAATTACTCCACAGCATCATTTTAATGAAGTACGATGTTAAGCAGCTATAGTTCCACAAAGAATTGTGACATCAGGCAATTCCCAATAAATTCCAGGAATAATTTCTTTAAATAGTGTAGAAAAATAAAATATTGAGGTTTATAAAACAATAATTACGAATCAGGCTAATAATTAATAAAAAAAATTAACCTATGATTTGAATGTAATTAACTCCATTGAAAATACTTAATCAATTGATGTCAAAAAAGATAAGAAAAATTAGAATTAATTTATTGATTAATCTGACGATAAGTTAAACATTGTAATTTTGAAAGAAAATCAAAAAACTACTCAAACAAGCCATTAAGAACTTAGCAAACCACTTATTTCTAACAATTAACAACAATAAAAATATACAAATAAAATGGAATTATTAGAACAGCCTAATTACTAAATTCAAGTTCATTAAGTTGCCAGCTAAAAATAAATTGATGATATATCTCAGCAAGAGTTAGTTCAAAGTATAAAACAGTAAAAGAGTTATGAAATATTTGAGACTCGTCCAAATATCATTGAGTAGGTTCTAATAAATTCAAATAAAATATAAGTGCCAGTTTATAAACTAACAACCAGTTTGAATGATGATAAGGAGTTGGCAGGCCGTTTAAAATAAAATTAAAATTTCAAAAATTTATAGCAGTTCAAAACAGTTGTAAATGCCTCCTTAGTGGATACCAAATAAATAAAAAGATAAAGCTAAGTTAGCTACGATAGAAAAAGATGGAGCAGGGATACAAAAAATCAATCGATATCCTATAGATAAATGCGAAGACTGCTGCTATAGGCGACCAGTAAGGATTGATAAATCATATATTTTTTATAATTCAAGAAAAAATTTAATATTGCAAAATTAAATTAGATTTGCCTAATAAGTTGGTTTAAAATCTATTTAATATTATATACCATGAAGATATACTCAACAATACTAATAGTTCTTGCTCTTCTGCTCGCTAACATTCATGCGCAGACAGCACAGTGCAACACTACACACTTCGACTTCACCGGAGTCTATTCATTGGGCAAACAAGATGAACTCAATCGCACCTTTATTAAATTACAATAAAAAATTACCGTCCTCTCTAATGTTTCCTTCAATCTCAATGAAACTACTTCCTACACAATCTTTAATGCCAAACCTATATTCTTTTATAGAGATTCTTCTCAACATTCAAGTGTTGCTGGTAATGATACAATCGTTGTTTTTGGTGGAAAACTTGAAGTCTCAATAGATTTTCAATGGTCAAAAAAAACTAGTGTAATCACTAGAAATGGAACAGGATCATGCTTCGGAGTTAGTGATGAAATTGATTTCGGCAAAAGACTTGTTATAGATGAGGATCAATTTTATAGTTTCACTCTTCAAGATAATGAAAATGTGACATGGAGTAATGGATAAGCATTGAAATTGAACCGTATTGAGCCTGCTGATGCATCAGATGAGGATAAATCTACTCTTACTCGTATGCTTAACAATATTATGAATGTTAAAACTATGAGACTCGTTCTAGAAGAATAAATTGATAAGATTTTTAGTTACTATTTGAATAATTCTCTTCATGACGAACATCAGCCAATTAACAATCATTTCGATTATACTTGGACTAGACCTAATAAATCTGATATTGTTGTTCCCTTCAGCCGCAGACCAATAGCTGTTGATTTATAAAAATCAGGATTATCAGCCACTTTTGAGGTTCAAGCTATTAACTCTACAACTTGGAAATGTGGCAACAGATCTCTTATTGATAATCCTTTACCCTTAAACCCAAGGTATTTTTATTGCTATTTAGTGTTTATGGAGCTTCTCAACAATTTATCTCCTATGATTTTTATTAAAATACTTTAAGACATGCTATTTCAAAGGGACTTCTTGATACAGATTTGACCAGAGAAAATTGGGCTTCTCGTATGTTTTAATTCTTTGCTGGAGATCTTTATGAAATTTTCCCCAATGTTCAAACTCGTTTTTATGCTGATGAGGCAGTCACTGGTAACTGCAAAGCAACCTATACTGGTCTTAAAATTTGGAAAGCAAATTATGATACTTTCAATGTGTCTATTCACTTTGATTGTGAGTTGAACATTCTGCGCCAAAAAATATTAGATTTTGATGTTGGACTTCAATGCGAAATCGAAGGTATTCCCAAAGCAACTACACTAGATTTTAAATTCAGATCTCATGAGGAATACATTAGTTTTTATCCTTATGGAGACTACAAAATGCAAAATCAAGATTTAGCAATTCTTATGATTAGACACTCTCTCAACAGAAACTATGAAACTGTCATTTTCGGTTCAGGATGGCCCATGAGTCCACCTCGCGATTATCCTCACTTGATTACTTAGTAAAACTATACGATTGTCTATGATTCGACTCACGTTGATCCTCACATGCATGACATTTAATCAGAAGAATCTATAAAATACAAATTTGATCTTATTTGATTCTAAATTATGTCATATTTCAATTGATTAATAATAGTTATTAAAAGATTTCATGACCATTGAAGAGAGAGTACTCGCGGCGAAGGCCCACTTCAGTCATCCAAGCTTTATATTGGGACAGTGGTAACCCTTAGGGCATGATTGGCCAATAATGAATGATTATCTGGCTTCATGTGTTGTGACTTTATTCTTGGCATTGATTCTGTACTATACTCTAAGCTCGATATCTTACTTGGTTTTCTTCGTTTGGTTCAAATAAAAATTCACTCCACGAAGAGAGTAGCTCAAATTATAAAAGTAAAGTTTTCAACATGACTTAAAATGGTCTTTTCTGAACATTGTTGGGCAAGTTCCACTTATTAATCTTATTAAGATTGGATATCCTTACTTTTCAAAGATACAATATGATTTGGATTTCAAGCCAATCCTTATTATATACTTAATCCTCCATGTAATTTACGATTAATTCTTCACGTATTGGATTCATAGATTGTTACATCATCCTAAAATATATCGATATTTGCATAGCATTCACCACCAATCAAAAGCTGTAACCCCTTTCACAGGATTTGCTTTTCATCCTCTTGATGCTTTTCTTCAAGCAGTGCCAGTATTCACAAGCTGTTACTTTATTCCAATTCCTATTGATTTAGTATTGCTTCATGGTTTTATTACAAGTTTATGGGCAATCAGCATTCATGACAATGTCAATATGATTCCATTTAAAGGTATTCTTTATGCTGGTTCACATTCAATTCATCACTTTCCTTGGGGTGAAAACTATAATTATGGTAAAATAACATCCATATGCGATCGACTATATGGTTCATATTGTGATCCCGAAAACATTACTGGATATGGGTATTAACCAGCTGCTTCATTTAAAACTTTTATTGCAAAGATGAATAGTTGGTTTATTAAACTTGTTCCTGACAACGGATTCAGTATTGTATCTAAAATTAGGGATTTATCATCTAAAAAGCTAAAATGATGAAATGCTTTCTATTGCTTATTTTTGTCATTGATTAACTTTCTTTAAATAATTTTAGTATTGTTTATTTGGAATATAACTTTGATAACTTAATATATATTTTAGGTTTTAATGACGTTTATTGAAGATTATACTTCCATAAAAATAAAATAAAAATTTAATATGTTTCCTAAAACTATTGTGAATTTATATCAATTTTTAGTAAATTAATTTACTAAATTAATTTAATTATTGTGTTTTCTAAATTTCATTTGAATGTTATGATATTCATATCTTTTATTTGATTTTGGGCTATCGAGAGATTTCGATTTATGATCGGTTGATTGAACATCATCATTTTTCTCATATAATGTGAATATGATGATAATTAAAAATAGGAGCAGGTATTCAAAAGTAAGTTTCATTTTATCTCTATTTATTCAATTTTAAAAAATCGAAGTTATAATTGTATAAATGGGAGCATCAGAGGCAAAGATTAAAGCCATTCCTATGGGTGATAGTCCCTAGGACAGAGCTAAAAGATTTGAGCTGTTCAAAGCATTCGACGTCAATGGAAATAAATATCTCAGCTTGGCGGAAATTGATAAGGGAGTTAGAGATGTGCTTGAACTTCCTTAGTTATTTGATACAAAACCAGTTATTATGAGAGCTTATCAAGCCGCTAAAAGCAAGATAAAGGGAACCAAGCCTTATAGTGACGAATATGTGTCAATGGGAGAATTTAGATATCTCCTCATTTATCTCAGACAATATTACACACTTTGGACAGATTTCCAGACCATTGAGTAAAATGGAGACAGAAAAATTTCTTAAAATGAGTTTGTTAAAGGGGCTCCTTATCTTGACCATAGTTGGGGAATTAGAATTAAAAATCCACAATAAATCTTTAAAAATCTGTTAAAGAAACATAATGCTCAAACTAATATCACTTTTACTGAGTTCTGTGATTGGGCTATTGGAGAACATCTAAAACTTCACCGAGATATTGACGATCACAAAACCTTTTGATTTTAGAATCATTATTATAGAATTATTTCAACATATGGATTTTCCAAAATATTAAATTTTGCGATTAATTTATTTTTATTTTTTCTTAGACTATAAAAGATGAATAATTATGAAATGAATACTAAAATGTGACTTCTGATAAATAAAGAATCAATTTTAAACAAATTATATAATATTTGTTACTTATTATGCCTCCAATAATATATCCTGTAAACACCCTAAATTGTTTAATTTTAGAGAATAAAAATGATCTAAGATTTCTTCCGCACCACCTTCATATTTATTTCATCAATTCTAAGCGGAGATTTCTCATTTACTTTAGGAAGCATCAGCATATGATTGAAGGAATGAGAATATTTAATGATAACTCTGTGAGATTCTATCGTAGAGAGAGTCTAATTGCTGATAGATAAGAGTTATAAGAGCAATTATATCATTGCAACTATAAAATGAAGCGGTTAGATTTAAGGAGATATTTGCATCACTCGACTCCATATAATGAACCTCGAGTTCATTTCGATAAATATGAAAAAGCAAAATAAGTTTACGAACATTTGTAGCCAGTTTAATCTAAAAAACATAGTGAAATTGAAAATAATGAAGTTCAAGTTCATATTCCGGAAGAAGTAGTAGTTTCATAAAAAAAGATTGATACTAGATTTGGAGGATATCCTTTCAAAAATGAAGAAATAAAGTAACTTCTTGAAAATAAATAACTTCTCAAAGCCATTTTCGCTTCTTTTTAATTCTGCGCATGATATGTTTCTACTTTTATTGAATTACTTTAGTTATTTTATGATTTTAAAAGTTTAATAAAAAAAAGTAAGTAGTGTGATTAAATAGGCTCAAAATCATTCAACCTGTCTTTCAAGTTTTTGGTTGGCAATTTGCTCATCTTGAGCTTTTTTGGCAATAGCGTCAAGATAACCATTGACGTTATTGATCCATTTGCGTGAGTTGGCTTTTCTGTCCTTGACAACCTTCTTTTGGTCGGCAGTAAGTCCTCTCTTGGCATTGAGTTGAGTTTGTCTAGCAGCTCTTCTTTCCTCATTAGCTCTGCGGGCAGCTTCTCTCACGAGCTTGGCATTGGGGTTAATTCTATCAAGGGCCTTAGAGTTGATAAGAGGGTTGGGTTTTTGAGTAGAGTGGAGGACTCTATCTCTCTTGACCTGTCTAACGGCAGTTTGAATTTCGTTGGAGTTGATAACTCTTGAGATGTCGGGGTTTGTGACTTCATGAGTGGGAAGAGTGTATCCTTTCTTTTGAACACCTACTTGTTTGGAGGTTCCGAAGATGTTGTTGAGCTCGTTGAAGGCTCCTTCAGTCCAGATGACGAATCTTCCGACGTGTCCTCCGGGGGCGAGTTGGAGAAGATTGAGTCTGCTGACATGAGCGACTTCAACTCCGGGAATGTTTCTAAGGGCTTTAATGAGGGGAACTTGAGCACCACTGTACACGACGAGAGGTCCTCTTCTTGATCTGAAACGTCTGTTTCTAAGTTTTCCTTTTCCAGCTCTAACCTTGATTGTGTCAATGACTTTTTGGACATCTCCCCAAGCTCCGAGATCTCTAAGGAATCTAACGGCCTCCTTGGTTCTCTCAATCTTCTCAGCAGCGTTGCTGACGACGACGGGGAATTCAGGGACGTTATCAACTCTATGTCCTCTAGCTTGAACGAGAGGGAGAATAGCTGTAGCAGCAAGAGCAGTAGCAACGGCGTATCTCTTTTGCTTGAGGTTGTTTCTTCTGTGCCATCTTCTCCAAATTCTGATGGGGGCAAACATTCTTCCCTTTCTACACATGTTACCGAAGGCACCCTGTCCGTTTCTACTAGTTCCGGATCCTCCAACTCTGGGAATACGGGACACAGCGCGACCTGTTCCCCAGGACTCAGCGGAGTGTTTCATACCGGCTTTGAAGTTGACGGCATGACCTTGTCTTCTGTTCTTAGAGATGTTGGTGTGAACAAAGTTAACGATATCGGGTCTGATACCGGTGCTGAAGACAGCGGGGAGAACAATGTTGGTGCCAGTGGGCTGAACAGTGGCTTTTCCCTCAGTTCTGTATGGGTTGTAAACGTGAACAACTTGTCTGTGAATCATGGTGAAAATTAATTATCAATTAAATAATAAAAAAAACATTTTAATACGTTTAACTCTTAGAATGGAAAACTATACCCTCAGTCCGAAAAAATAATATAAGAGCCAACACTAAATTGATAAAATTAAAGAAATCAATAGCTACATCAACAATAGAGTCATGCCGATACTTTCTCCTCTTCAGATGGAACTCATCACCATCCAACCAAAAGATCTTTCTAATTATTGCGTGTCTTGGTTGAAGAATTATCGTATTTATTCCATAAATTTAGAGATATATGCAAAATAGCATGATAAATAACCAGTAAGCGATTAATAACCTGATGACGTATTCAAAGAGAGAATTCGTTTGAAGCTTAAAGGGAGAAATAGATATCGTAAAGGAGTATCTGGGGAAAGTACAAAAGAAAATTTTCATATTTTCGATTCTAAACAAGTGATATCAAAAAATTAATGGCCATAGCAAATAAGAATAAATTTACTTATGCATTTAAAGAAATGTGTGTTTTTCTAGCATCTTTCCTCTGAAAATCTGTTAAAATTGATTTCGCATATGCGTAATGTAGAATTCAAATAGGGGGAAGTTGTGATTAGATAGGGAGATGTAGGCAATTAATTATTTATTGTTGAGTAAGGTCGATTCAAATGCTAAAAATAGAATAGCTTTGAAATTTTGAAGTAGTATACAACTGGATAAATATTTGGAGAATTGGCTTTGCTTTATAATCATCCAAGAGCATCAACAATCACTGCTTGTACTACTGGAAGATTGTTTGGACTTGGTCGATAATAGTTTAGTAGAGTTTTGAGAAGTAATATGGTTTAAAAATTGAAAGAATGTGAAGAGTTAGTAAGTAAAGTTTAAATATTCCAAAATCTAAATATTTTTGAGAGATCTAAGCTGTTCTAAAGCATGGAGGTACGAACTATTGGTCCAGATAAATATGTTATTAGATAGGGGGAGGTGGGAAATTGTTTTTATATTGTGGCTTCAGGGCAACTTGTTGCTTACAAACATAATAAAAACTAAATGAAGCTGGTCTATGCTTATAAAAGAGGAGACTATTTTGGAGAATTAGCCCTATTAAAAAATGAGCCAAGAAAAGCAACAATCAAAACAATAACAGAAGCCAAACTTATTTTCATCAGCAAAGATACATTTTTCAGAGTATTAGGCCCTCTTGAAAACATTCGTCGACGAAATTAATAAAGATATGCTCATTTGAATTGTTAATTTAGTGGAGAATTACTGTGAATCTTATGATTTTCATAATTTTTAATGTGTCAGTGTATTTTGTGTGATTGCTGTTGGTTCAATTGCTGTGGATAAATATGTGCAGGATGGCATGTTGCATATTGTCTCTGTTCAGCTTGGTGCTTCAAACCGGAAGATATGAAACCATATGATCCTTAATGTTGTCACTTTCTTGCATTTGATGGCTGGGGGAGTAACTGTTTCTGTTGTGGAACAGTATGGTTTGTCTCTTAAGCAATAAAAGAGTGGAGTGATATGAAGAATGTAAACAGAACTGTTAGGGATGCTTATGTGGGTGTTAACTAGTAAAAACCTGAATGATCTTTTTATATATCTATCATTGCATTGATATGTAAAAAACAAAAATAAATATTTTAACTTAGAATGACTTTTTTCAAGCATTTTGATACAGAAAATCTGTTAATACATTATAATATGCTAAATTTAAGTATTTTGGCAATATATTCTGGGAAATTGAATTTATCTGTTAATTAATATTTGATTTTTTTTTCTTTTAGTAATAACTTCTTTTCCCTTTTGTTTGGTTAATGTATTTTTATCAATTAAACTAAATTAGGCAGAAAAATATATATAAAATCATAATTAACATATATTTTCTTCCCAAAAATTAGTGAAGGTAATTTGTTACAAAACAGTAACAATATTAAATTAAATAGTTATTCCAAATCAATAAATTAGATGATCAGTTTTTTATTAATTTTAGAGAACAAAGAAATCAAAAGTTATTGTCTTATATACTACTTCAATCGATGACTTTTGAAGCTGTCTTTCTCATTAATATGACAAATTTCGCAAAACTGTGACAATTGTTTGGATATCCTTTGCCTTTTTTCCTTTAAATCATTTCAATTAGTCATGTTATAATAGAGTTATTGATTGTCCGAAAAAAGCTGAGCTACACTTATATGAGTTCTGATTACCTTAAAAAACCTATCCTTTCCAAAAAAATATAATCATCCACCTCTAATGGGTTCGCTTTCACATCCTGTGAAATGCAGGGTAAAAAATTGATTATTTAGGATGGCGCAAGAGCATGGAAGATGCACAAATTTTTGTTTAATTATCTGAACAGATATATCTTTTTGCTGTTTTCGATGGTCACGGTGGACCGGAAGTCGCACATTATTGTGCTCAAGTACTTCCAAAATAAATGCTCAATGAACCTTATTTCAAGCTTAAAAATTATCCAAAAGCACTCACAAATGTCTTTAAGAGAATGGATGAGTTATTAGCCTCTGAGAGAGGAGAAGAATAGCTAAAAATTATAAACAAGAGGATAGGAGTTCCGATCAGTAAAGGCTAAAAAATATCTTATAGAGCTGGAGCCACTGCAATTGTTCTACTTCTAACCAAAGATCGATATTTTGTCGCTAATATAGGGGATTCTCGAGCAGTATTATGCAGAACATAAAACGCAGTTGCTCTATCAAATGACCATAAACCTGACTTACCAGCATAAAGGGAACGAATTGAGAAGGCAGGAGGTTATGTTTCAATGGGAAGAGTGAATGGAACTCTTGGATTGTCTCGTTCTTTTGGTGATTTCGACTACAAACATTTTTCTCAAAGACCTTATGAGCAGCAGGCAGTCGTTTCGGTACCTGAAATAGTTGAAATGTAGAGAAAACCTTAGGATAGTTTCATTCTACTGGGTTGTGATGGAGTATGGTAAAAATATGTGACATCAAATCAAAAAATGATTAGTCATATCAAACAGCTTCGTTAAAAAAATGGAGATAGAAAAGTAGTAATGGAAAAGCTATTTAATGATTTAGTAGCCAAGGATCTCAAAGATGGATGCGGATGCGACAACATGACTGGCATATTAATTGAATTTATATGATTGTAATCAATTTTAATTATGAGATAATTTTGATATCATGAAATCTATATCTTGTTTAAAATTTAATGATACGGTATTGAGTGGATGTAGTATATGACTCTATCTTGTTACTGTTATTCATGATTAATGAAATTACTCAGCAAATGTTGTTTGTTATATTTGTTTTATAATCGAATGGGAGGATAAGATTCAAAACCTATAGAGGAAGATTATTTCTTATTGGAGCATGTTTCCAAAATGACAATGACCAGTCGTAAGAGCGTATCTTATTACTTCATTCATTTTCAATCAGCAGATCATAAAGACATGTTAACCCAACTTAGAAATTACTTCAAACTCGACTATTTTAGGGAAATTAAAACGTTAAAACAAGAAATGAGCTTTGTTCATAAAAATCAGATTGTGAAGGTAATTGTAACTGATGCTATATCATAAACAGATATGGCTTACCTGCATTAGGAAAAAAAGATTAATCAGATCATCATATTCGGAGAAGGCAAAATCTTACAGCAAAAGTATTCCAAAGTAATTGGTTGGGCTAGCAGTACATAGTCTCTGATTAGTTTATTAAATTCTTTATAGGAAAAAGATTTGTTGGATATACCTTCTAGTAATTTGCTTCTTCTAAACGATCAAGATACTAAGTTAGTCAATAAATATCGTTTAAATTATCACTGCAATACTCATTTCAGTGGAAGATAAAAGGCTAAGTTAGATTTCATTGAACTTGCTAAAAAATTATATCCCCATCAGCAGAGTCAAATAGAATAGTTTTAAAAATAATATAAATTATAGCTTGCGGAAGAAGAACGAAATTAAATGGTTTTAAATTGGATTTTTAAGTAAGGATTTTATTGGGATATGGTGAATCTTGTAACTCGTAATTCTACAGATCCAAAACAGTTAGCATATGTGCGTTTGGCTCTTAAGGATATTTATGAAACCATTTTCAGTCGATTTAAAAAACAAAAATTATATGAAGATATTTATGTTGTAGTTGATATTACTGAAGAATAAAAATCGAAATTGGAAAAATCAAAAGGGAATTTTTTACTATTTACTTCTTTTGTAAAAGGATATTTAACTTAAAAATAAGCAAATGCATAATTAAAACTTCGACCAAATGCTTTTAGATTTGTAATTGCCCCTAATAGAACTAACCTGGAAGAGAGCTTAAATTTTGGATATTTAATGAAAAAAGATGCAGGCAAACTAAATATAGTATTTAATATATATAATGTTTTTATGATTGATGACATCAATGTTAAAACAAGGCGAGCTGAACTGCTCTATGGAGCATTGCCTCAAACATTCGTAAAGAGAAAGGAAGAAGATTCAAGAGGTAAAATGACGATTTTGTAATTAAATTTAATGAGGAACTATGATTATCTTGAAGATATGCTCGCTAATGTAGACAGTCAAGCAACATTACTTCAGTTGTCTGGGTATTACAAAGAATCACTTTAAGTATATGACAAAAAAGTTGATTTTATACGGCAAAGCAATGATAATTAAGAAATAATGAACAAATGTTTGATAAGAAAAGGAGATGCCCTAAGAGTCAGTGGAGATTATGAAAATGCTTAAAAATAATATCAGGCTGTTTCCAGTAAATCTTAGAAGTTTAGAGTTATTTCTTTAATTCATTTAGCATCTTTATATGCTCACACCGGAGAAGAGAAGAAATTTTAAAAGACTATTGATTAAATTTAACCTCAACTTAAAATAATTTAAAAAAGTGATAAAGAATAATATCTTAAAGGATCTAATTATGTAGTTGTTCAAGCGATCAAAAGAAGCAATTATAAAAAGGCAATTAAAATGTTGTAGGAACTTAAAAAATAAGTCAGTTTATTATATCAATACAGTCTCGAAGGTAAACCTTTAGTTCACGATATTTATAGAAGCTTAGCAACATGTAAATCAAAAATGGGTCTTCACGAAGATGCATTAGGTCTTCTTAAAAGCACTCTTCAATGGCAATTAGTTTGTTAAGGTAAAACTCAAAATGTGGCTTTGACATAAACTCTCATCCAATCAGTGAGTCGATCATCTGGCAATAGTAGTTAGTTAAAAGATTCTCTAGCTAGATTAAGTTCTATGTCTGAATAGATTTAATCTAGTGAGCGTCGTTTTGAGTCACCAATATCTGTGAGTTTGCAGCAGAGTTTAATAAATATTCCTCTGCCTTGAATGATAGTATCTAATACATGATTTATGTTTAGTATTTTGACTGAAAAGTGCAGGTAAATTGTTTTCTTCTATTATCTTTTACATATATTTTCTATTTCCAAATCAGATGAACAACGTTGATGAATACCTCTCCATGCTAGAGAAACTTGAGATCATCCCCGAGAGAGAAGTCAAGTCCATTTGTGAAAAGGTAAATCAATCTTCTATGTAGGCTAAAGAAATACTTATTGCTGAACCCAATCTCGTTCATGTACGTGCTCCAGTTACTGTTTGTGGAGACACTCATGGTCAGTTCTACGATCTTCTTGAGATCTTTTAGATATGCGGCAAGTTACCAGTACTTCATTTTTTACTCAGAACACTAATTACTTGTTCATGGGAGACTACGTAGATCGAGGATTTAACAGTGTGGAAACCTTCCTATATGTCCTATTACTCAAAATCAAGTATCGCAGTCGTATCACCATTCTTAGAGGCAATCATGAAAACAGAGAAATCAATAAACTCTATGGCTTCTATGACTAATGTCTGAAGAAATATTCCACAGATCTAATTTGGAAAACATTTGCAGATCTATTCCAATGTTTGCCAGTGGCTGCGGAAATATAAAATCAAATATTTTGTTTGCATGGAGGACTATCTCCTGAAATTGATTCTTTAGATCAATTGAGAAATATTAATAGAGTGCAGGATGTACCTCATAATGGACCTTTATGTGATCTTTTATGGAGTGATCCTGCAGATGATGGAAAAAATGGTTTCAATTCTTCTCCAAGAGGAGCTGGATATTGTTGGGGTTAGGATATCAGTGATAAATTCATTTATCGCAATAATCTCAAAACAATTTGTCGTGCTCATCAGTTAGTGATGGAAGGTTACAGTTATGCTCATAAAAAGAAGTGTGTGACAGTATTTTCTGCTCCAAATTATTGTTATCGATGTGGAAATCAGGCTGCAGCTCTTGAGGTCAATGATAATCTCGAGCTCTATTATCAAAAGTATGATCCTTCTCCTAAAGAGAAAGAAAGCGAGCCTTCAAAGAGAGTCCCTGAATATTTCCTTTGATTAATTTACTAACTTTATTGAAGTTTATTTTTTATCTTAATGTCAAAATTATCTTCTATATCTATGTTTAAATATTATATATAAATATAGGTTGATTCTTATTTTTTATTAATAAATTTGAGGGGTTGGGGTTGGGGTTGGGGTTGG
>DYPS01000136.1 GCA_020719775.1 Desulfosporosinus sp.
ATGAATACATATGACAAAATAAGAAGCTTTTGTAGAAAATTTAGAATAATTTTAGGAATAGTTGCGTTAGCGTTTGGTTTTTACTTTACAGGAGAAGAAGAAATTTATAATTTTTGGTTTGCATTAGGATTTATTCCTTTGATAGCTGGATTAGTTGATTTTTGCCCAATTTGTATTGTTTCAAAAAAATGTACTGTTAAATAGAAAGGATAAAGGATGAATACTATTTCATACAAAGATGCTGGAGTTGATATAGATGCTGGAAATAGCTTCGTAGAAAATATCAAACCTTTTGTAAAAGCGACAAGAATCTCTGGAGTTTTGGGTGGTATTGGTTCATTTGCTGGAGCTTTTGAACTTCCAAAAGGATATAAAGAACCTGTTATTTTGGCAGGAACTGATGGTGTTGGAACAAAACTAAAACTTGCAATTGATAGTGGAATATTTGACACGGTTGGGATTGATTTAGTTGCTATGTGTACAAATGACTTACTTTGCAACTTTGGGGAACCACTTTTTTTTCTAGATTATTATGCGACTGCAAAGCTTGAAGTGGATGAAGCAACAATGGTTGTGAAAGGTATTGCTGAGGGTTGTATTAGAAGTGAATGTGCTTTGATTGGTGGGGAAACTGCAGAGATGCCTGGAATGTATAAAGAGGGCGATTTTGATCTTGCTGGTTTTTGTGTAGGAATCGCTGAAAAATCTGAAATGAACAGAATTGAGCAAGTGCGAGTTGGAGATGTTTTGATAGCACTTCCTAGTAGTGGTGTTCATTCAAATGGATTTTCACTTGTAAGAAAGCTTTTATTGGAAAAATTAGAAATGAAATTTGAAGATGAGTTTAATGGGAGAACTTTAATTGAAACTTTATTAGAGCCAACAAGAATTTATGTAAAAGAGTTCAAAGCAAATAAAGATAAGATCAATGCACTTGCACATATTACTGGTGGTGGAATTATAGAAAATCTTCCGAGAGTTTTGCCAGATCATTTAAGAGCGAGAGTTGAGAAGTCAAAAGTGAGAGTATTGCCAATATTTGAACTTATGGGGAAATATGTAGAAGAAGCTGAAATGTACAGAGCATTTAATATGGGTGTTGGGATGATTTTAGTTGTAAATCCTTCAAATGTAGATGCAGTTCTAGCAAATACTGATGGATATATTATTGGTGAAATTATTACAGGTGACAAAGGGTGTGATTTAGTTTAATTTTATACTTTACATTTTTAAGTTGAATCTCAAAAGGGATCCAACTTTGTTAATTAAATTTTATAAACTATTAGTTTTCTAATATCAGATATTTAAATCATTAAGCTCTCTAAAAATATAAGCTTCCACAATATCTTCAAAATATTTTTGCATAGGCGCCACTAAAACAGCTATATTTTTCTCCATAAATGGCCATACATACTCGGCTTGATCTCGAACTATTACAGTATCTATAAGATAATCAATCTCTTCCCAAGTAGAATAGAATTTTTCATTGATTGCTTTCCCTTCCAGCATTTCAAAATGAAGCCAATGAGAAGCATCCACAACAGAACAAATTTGTCCTTCTTCTAAATCATCACTATCGAATGGTATTATTATTTTCATATTCTTTTTTTTATCTCTTTCTTTAAATTTTCTATATCACATACGGCATTATCAAAATGGTCACTAAATCCCCAATTTACAAGAATACAGTCTATACCAAAATCATTTGCTGCATATAAATCTTTTTTACTATCACCTATTAAAAGCGAAGACTTTTTTTGTATTCCTAGTGTTTCGCATACCAAAGAGAGCATATCCCCTTTTGGTTTTGGATATTCCACCATATTTGCCCCCGCAATAAAATTGAAGTGCTCTTTAATTCCTAAAAAATCAAGCATTTTATGGGCATATTCACTATTGGCATTGGTTGCAATAGCTAGATGATATTCATGCTTTAATTCTTCTAAAAGTTCTTTCACTCCATCGTAAAGAATAATATCACTAATACAATGTTCATTATAGTATTCTGCGAAGAGTGCTGTTTGTTGCTCAGTAAAGTATGTTGATCCATAAAAGTACTCAGCACTATTAATATGAGGATCGTTCATGTTTTTTAAGATTTCACTCTTCTCAATAATATCTAAGCCCAAATTAATTCGTACAAAATTAATTGTATTAGCAATTACACTTCCACTATTAATAAGTGTTCCGTCCATATCAAAAATAATTAACTTCATGAAGAGATACTATCAAAATCAATATTAAAGTATTTCAATACTTCATTTTTTAAAGATCCTAAATCCCCTTTGATTACATCCTTAAATTGCCCATTATTAAAAGTTCGTTGCCTTTTTGCTAAACCATTGGTTGCAAAAGCTATTTTTTCTTCAAGTTTTGTTCTATTGCTCTTTCCATCAAGATATTCCAAGCCCTCTTTTAAGCCAATAGCCCCCATAGGTGGGATATCTCTTGTATATTTTTGCTCCAAATAAATAACTTCATCGATAAGCCCATTTCCTATCATAATTTTTGTTCGTAATGCTATCCGTTGTCTTAAAACTTCTCTATCCCAAATTATTTCAAAAAGTTGAATATCTTTTTTTGGTATCGTTGGAACGGGAGGATTGTTTTTAAAGTAGAGTGTTGGGATTTGTGAAGTTTGGAGATACAGTTCAAGTGCTTTTTCTATCCGATAACTATCTTCTGGTTTGATATCTTTCATATACTCACTATCCAATTGATACAAAAACTCATAAGCTTTTGGAAGATTTTGTAACATTATAAATGCCTCTTCTTTGATAGATTGAGATATCTCAGGACTTGGAGAAATCCCATCAATCATAGCTTTAAGATAAAATCCAGTTCCCCCAACTATGATAATATTTTTGTTATTTTGCAAAGCAAAAGTTTTTGCTTTGTGATATATCTCTATAAACTGCATCACATCAAATTTTTCATTTGGGTAGATTTCATCGATTCCAAAATGGAGTATCCCATCTCGTTCATTTAAAGTTGGTTTTGCTGAACTTACATCTATCTCTTTGTAGATAGAAAGGCTATCAAGAGAGAGGATGATGCTATTTGTTTGATGAGCTAGTTGTATCGATAGGGCAGTTTTTCCTGAAGCTGTTGGGGCGATTATGGCTATTTGTTTCATGAGAAATATTATAGCAAAGCCGACTAAAATCCACTTTACTTCAGGAGAATATTATTTCGAGAAGATGACACTATCAAGAGTTTGTTTCAAAATTTCTTCCCGAAACTTTTTAGAAGCATCTTCTAGAGCACTTTCTTTTGACGTTGAAGAACGACCAATTGTAGATATTATCTTATTGGATACCACTTTTCCATTTGAAATGACACTTAAGGTTGTGGAAACTTTTG
>DYPS01000137.1 GCA_020719775.1 Desulfosporosinus sp.
TATTTGAAAATCGTTAAATGGGTTCTGCGATTTTCTTATAATCAAACATGAAAAACCCAATTTTTAAAACCCACCTAAATACATTTTTCTTATGAAACCAAACATTAAAATTTTTACGACCTTTTATTTCCTGCTTTTTTCTTTTCTCTTGTATAGTCAAGTAATAGACCAGACAAATTATAAAACGTCACATTTGAATAAAGGAACCAATTATTTTGAAATCAAAAACACGATTCAAAATGAATTGAATGGTAAAGATCTTTCCAATATTCACAATTTGAAAGCCTACAAACAATTTAACAGATGGGTTGATTTTTGGAAATTTAGAATCAAACCCGATGGGTCCTTTCCGAATCCGAGTATTGCATTTTATAATACTCAGTTATTAAATGAGGATGGAACAATTAATACCATTAAAAACGCTAAACAAGCAAAAACAAGCATGTCTAATGAAAATTGGATAAATATTGGTCCCCAAAATCAGAGTATAATCAATAATAATGATTACTCTAATTACCCTCAAATGGGTAGGTTAAATGCCTATTTTAGGATTATTAATCCAAGTAATCCAAATGCAAATGTTTTGTTAGTAGGAGCGCCTGTTGGAGGCGTATGGAAGTCCGTTAATAATGGAACTGATTGGGTTGCTAAGACCGATTTATTAGCGGGAATAGGTGTTTCGGATATTGAAATGGC
The DNA here is from genome assembly GCA_020719775.1 of Desulfosporosinus sp. GTDB lineage: Bacteria > Campylobacterota > Campylobacteria > Campylobacterales > Arcobacteraceae > CAIJNA01. The sequence goes on from DYPS01000137.1 coordinate 697, forward strand.
TCCTGATGTAACTATCAATGATTATCAAACAAGACCAATTTATGTTGCTACCGGTGATTATGATGGCAGTCAAGCAACAAGTATTGGCGTTTTGAAGTCTGTGGATGGAGGTGAGACCTTTCAATCAACCGGGTTATCATTCAGTTACATGGATATTGAGAATACGCCTGATGTTTTAGTAATAGATGATAATACGGTAATAGTTGGTACCAATAAATTTATTAAAAAAACAACTAATGGAGGGGCAACATGGACTAATGTTTATGGTAATTCATCCAACTCAGATAATTACAATTTTGCAAGATTTAGCAGAATAGGCACTCAAATTATTTGTTCTACCATTTGGGGAGATATAATAAAATCTTCGGATAATGGCAATACTTGGAGCATAGCTATTACAGGGGGAAGCAATCAAAACAAAGTAGTTACCTATGCTTCTTCGGATGGAAATTTTTACTATCAAACTCAAGACGGTCAAATCTATCATTTTAATTTTACCACTAACACAGCAACTCCAATTGGCGGAATTCCCAATGAATACAACTCTCAAAGCGGCTATAATATGGCTTTAATAGTGGAACCTAATTTCATTATCAATGGGGAGTTTAACGGAAGTCATTCGGTTGATGGTGGTAATGCTTGGTATAGAAGTATTAATGGATATTGGACTGATTCGTCTTCGGACGGGACTTATGCCCATTCAGATCATCATAGGGTTGGTTTTAACAATTTCTCCGGAAAAGAAATTTGGAGTGTTAATGACGGTGGTTTGTCTTTTATAACTTATGGAAGTAACCCAACTGCAACAACAAAACCTGTGGTAAGCTATAAATCGGGTAAAGTTGTCGTAACGCAAAACTATACCGTAAGTATCAATCCAACCGGAGCAGGAAACATCATTTCAAATCAAGATAATGATCATTTTAGCGAAGTAGGTGGAATTTGGTACGCTGTGGCTGGTGGTGATGGTATTCAATCTGCCATAAATTATAACAATGCCAATATTAGATATTCATCAGGTCAATCTAAAAACATAATCAAAACTACTTCGGGATTCGTTAATGAATACCAAGGTAATGGAGTTTCTGTTCAAATTCCCAATGCAAATGCCGAAGGATTTGAATTTCCTTTTGAGATAAATAAGATTAATCCCGCTATTTTATATGCCGGAGGAGAAAACGGGGTATATAAAATTTCAGATTCCGGAGATACAATGAGTGCCGTCTATTTGAACTCAGGTCTTCCATTTCCATCAACTATTGCTACACATGGAAGTGCAAATATTTTTTCGGCAAAGGGAGGTAAAGCTGTGTTTACTTCAAATGAAGGAGCAAATTGGACAACTTGCGGTTTAGACGGGCTACCAAGTTCTTTTCAAATCACTTCTGTCGATTTCAATGCTCAAACTACTGATGTACGTTATTTATCAGTTTCCGGATATGATGATGGAGATAAAGTTTTTAAATCAGTTGATGGAGGAACAACTTGGACTAATATTTCAACAGGATTACCCAATGTATTAATAAATGAAGTACTATTAAAACAAAATCAAATGGACGAAATTTTATTTGCAGCGACTGAATTTGGCGTATATTATAAATTGAATAATAATGATTGGGCAATATTAGGGAACAACCTTCCCCATGTAAATGTAAAAGATATTGATTTGCATTATACCGCCGATAAATTAGTAGCAGCTACTTTCGGAAGAGGATTGTGGGAAATAAATGTTGCGAATTCGACCTTGTTAGGATTCAATGAAGTTGCTGACGCTCCTAGTTTAGAAATCTATCCTAATCCTAGTTCTGATTTTGTCACTATTAGCGGTTTACAAAATACAACCGGTAGTTATCGGATTATAAATGCCGTTGGTGGCATTGTAAAAGAAGACGTAATTACTGACAGTAAAATTGATATTTCTTCTTTGTCTCCTAATGTTTATCTTATTCAGATTATTGACAATAATAAAATTTTCACTATAAAACTCTTAAAAGAATAAACGATTGGTTTATGACCATAAATCTGTAAATGTTATATAAAATCCATGAATCATGTATTCACTTCTGTCTCGCAATCCGATAGCTATCGGTTTGAAAATAAAGATTTTGCGTGAGTGTGATTACGAGTTCTCAATTTTAGATACATAAAAATTGTTGCTTAAAAATATGAATTGAGTAAATTTATATAAACTAATTTCTTATAGAAATTTTCTAAAATTTAAGATTAATACTTATAAAGACATGTTAAAAATATATTTAATTATTTTTTTAGAGTCTACTCCACCTCCACCAGGTGGGGCCCCTCCGGGGTTTCCTATTCCATTTATATATGGATTTTTAGTGTTTTCAATTGTGTTTGGAATTATTAGAAAATACAAGAAGAGGTTATTTTAGACCATTTAAGATGTAGATAAATTGATATGTTGTTGCTTGTTCTCAATCAATATCTTTTAAAAACCTACATCAAATAGTCCCGATTTTGCAAGAAATCGGGATTTTTTTTAAATTCAAAAAACCCACCAACACCATTGCTTTGCATTTTATTTTGTATAATGATTATACATTGTTTGACCATTTGTTTCAACAAACTATTATATCAAAATAGTTTTTATTCCACCGCTATATACAATTCCGTTACCCAATCTGCCGGATTTGCAGACTGC
>DYPS01000051.1 GCA_020719775.1 Desulfosporosinus sp.
CAACCCCCTCCTTCCAATATTTAATCAAAATATGAAAAATAATGTATGGCTGATCAATAAGTTCAAAACAGTCATAAATAATTATTTCCGATTTGTCTCATTAAAACTGAGTTAAATTGCCAATTGTCTCAAATATGATATAAGTTGTAGGATATAGATCAATCAGGCGTAAGGGGTAGAAAATTAGAACAATCTCCAATCAACAGGTAAATACAGAACACCCAAATCCCATTGATAGCCACGCGAATCACATTGTAGTATCTTAAATTGCAGCAGGGCGGTTGGTATAAACTATATTGAAAGTACATTATAGCCACAGCATAAATATAAGTGATCAACTTACTCTCGGGAAAGTAAATGCAGAAACCATGAAGAAAGCCAATAGGATTAGCCCACCAAGGAATATAGTGATTGATTATCAAAGGAGTAATTATAAACAAACTAGAAATATGATGGATGAAGAATCCTTTCTGACAGATTGTGTCTCCCCCATCAACAACATATTTAATCACCATTTCGTAGAGGTAGAACACGATGGAAAAAACCATAAACAATCTGGCGAAATGATCAGTCCATAGTTTAATGTTGATATCCATGTTTTTTATCCTGAAAATGCATGAGATGATGTAGGGCAGGATCATAATGAGGTTCCCATACACCCATATGTTGTTGGACAGGTAGTAGTGATATTACCAATCTATTTCGAACATGGGGAAATTATTATTTATACAATTTACAATTTTACACTCATCATTTAGATCAACTGATCCATTATTTTAATTTTTTATGGTGTAAGTAACCCACCAATTTACCCAATTAGTATTTTATTTCCTGACTTTGGGGCTGAAAGAGATAGGGATGCGATTTCAGCTACTTTGTTGTTGGACGTTTATGAGGATCCAGAGTCAACAGAAGCTAAATGAAGTTGACGAGATCGGGTGGAGTGTTGACAAGTAGTGTTCGGATGCCTGTTGGTTCCATCATTTAAAATTAAAGATAGTAGGGCAAATTTTAAGCATCGGGCCAATATTTTTGCTATATTATGAAATAGATACTGGGTTACCAATCAGATTGAAGATCAGCTGAAGCATGCAGATATCGCTTGTTCCGGGAAATATTTTTTAGTGCAGGATGAACTCAGCCAAAGTGCAGCCTAATCCCCAAATATCGATTGATTGATCATAGTGTCTGCTTCCGAACATAATTTAAGGAGCACGGTAGTTTCTGGTTGTAATACCCAGTGTTTTTTACTTGTTTTTAAGTTATGACTATTCACTGATCATTTCTTCACTGGGGTGACTGCTTTCATACTAAAGAGGACGGGAAATGCTGAAATCTCCAATTTTAACAGTGCCATCTGAAAGCAAATAAATGTTGCTGGGTTTTATATCTCTATGCATGTAACCGTGAGTATGCAGATAGTCTAAACCCTAAACAATCTGGCCAACAATGCATCTAATCTGTTCAGCCGACAAAGCCACTTCTTTATGTCTGGCAAATTACATCAATTCTATTCCCAAATCCATCACAATATAGTGACTTTTCTACCACTCACCGTTCTACTCCACCAATTCAATCATATTCATCAAATTAGGATGTTTCAAAGCTGCCATCACATTAATCTAAGGATAATTCTCAATGTTTGGAATGTCAGCACTGACATGTTTTTTACGAATGTAGGGCTTTAACTTCTTTAAAGCAAAGTATTGGGCTGATCCATTCGAAATGGGTTTATCCATGCCATTGTTTGACAATTGATTGCTCATCAAATTCATTTGGTCCTCATTTTCATTCTGCTACGATGGGAGAGTGGATGTATTAGATGATATTTTTTTGGCAAGGTAGACTGTTCCAAATGATCCTTATCCAATTTATAACAGATCTGTGTAGTGGTGGCTGAGGTTGGGGTATTGATTGAAAGCAGTAGTCATTTCAAATTTAATTCAAATCAAATGCAAACCCAGCAAATATAGATAAAACTAGTAAAATGTAATAAAATAGTAAAGTGTCAAAGAAACATGTTTTGGTGGGCAATTAACATGCAGCTGATGAAAGATTGCGATGTGCACATGTTCATGTGATCTAACCGACCCAGCCATTCATCAACTAGTGTTATTTCTTTGCCTGAATTTTCCTGCTAGAAATCAACTTAAAACTTACTGACTCCTACATTTTCCAAAGATTTATTAATATTATTCCTCATTTATTCCCAAATCTGAGCAGATTAAATCCCCTTCATTTGCTAATCAGCAATATACTCATTTGAGTTGCATAAAGCAGAGTCAGGCCCTACATAATAATCTGAGTTGCAGCCATACATGGCAACTTCCTCAAACCAGTTCAAACCCGACAGAGTAGACAATTAATAGATATATGACAGTCTTTTATCTCCTTCCTAATTTTACATGAGCAGTGTTTTCATAATTGTCGATTGCTGTAATTTGCTGTAGGCCCACATTCCTAATTTCGTAAGTGAACTATTATGGTATAAATATCCCAAATGAGGAGTACTAAGAGAAATATAATTTTTCATATTGAATTTGTATTGCTAGAGATAGGTTAAAGCAGAACGAACTATCAATCCTCCAAGACTATGCGCAATAAACGAAATTGAAAAATTATCACCGCATTGCTCGTTCTGGATTATAATTTATACCTATGTGGCCAATCTACGCCCTATTTACATGAGATTGTCATCTGTTTTGTTTTAATTAATACGGGAGTTTATTATTCTGAGATGAGGGTACAGATAACGGAGAGTTACTTAGATATTCATTGTTGTTAGAGTTGTCGCTTTGTAGCCATGCACGATGAAGACGAAATGATTGGGAGTTGTGATTCCTTTGTGGATGCTATTTATTTGATTTTTGTAGGTTGGTTTGATTTTGATTGGGAATGGATTGATCAGCAAACTGTCTATTATCAACTGCGGTCTTTGGTCCATCTTGGCCTCGCATTGATAGACACTCTGTCTGATTTAAAGGAGATAGCTCTTCAAAAAACTATTTTTTTCTTAATTAATATCTCGATCGAGTATTTCCTTAATGTTGGCATTCCATAGTTGTTGAATTTTACTGCTTACATCCGGCATAAACTTTTTGGCGTAGTTCACCAACATCAATCTATGCTCTTCTTCTTCTTCTTGATGAAATATGCGATTATGCATATATTTTTTAATTAATTTAATTTCCCCATATTTCTATGTTTCAATCGCCTACGTTTCCTACTCACTAGACATGGACTCATTGGCTCTTTCCCTCATTTTGTTATAGCTTATCGTCAAGTTGCTTATAGCCAACGACAATGGCATTTTGGGTGCTAATTCTAGCTGTCTCCCCCTACACATCAGCAGCTGTGTGTTAACCGTTGCATCAATTGCGCATTGATTGCGACTAAAAAACACCGGAACAAAATTACTAATCCACAACAACGATACATGTTCTAGTTAAATCGAATCAATTTCGACACTATCATTGCTAATGGTATTGACAATTCTATTGAGCTGTACTCGATAGCTAAGTTTTTGTGTTTATAGCTAACTGGCTGGTACGAGTAGTTTGAATATGATCAATTCATCAAGTTACACCAAGGAGTATGGAGACAATACGAACAAAGGTGATATGTATTCCAGAAGAGTGATGTTAGATTTGGTGTTGTTATTTTTGGTGATGATCTGATAAGGAACAGCCTGATTGTCGCCAGCTGTCATGCAGATGGTAAAATAAAGATTGCGGAGATATTGATCCGATAGATTTCTGAATTTTTGAATTCTAAATGTGATGTCGATGGTAGCCTACAACTAATAACTCATTTTTATTATGATAAAGTATCAGATTTAATATTTATGTACTTTGTTTAAAAATAATTAAATTATTATTGGATAGTTAGGGCCAATGCAATTCAATGAATAAGATAGGAAATCATAATTGATCTTAGATCTACCAACTATAATAATCCTATTAAGTTGGCTGGCTGTGTGTTGAATTAGTCAACGCTCGTTATAATAGCTTTTTAATCAGGAGATAATTGGGCTATTAAATGAAATGCAATCCTCGTGTGTATTCTACGAGCTCTGCGAATTCGCTAGGAATGTTTTGGGTGAGAACTTCAATGCTAACTGATAACTTTTTTTATAATATTTTTTAATAACGGTCATAGTTGGGATCCGTCTTTAAATTTTGCCAAGGAAGACTACCCTTCAGGAAATAGATCAACATGTAGATGACACTTTATAGATCGTCTCTACGACTTTGCTCAATACCAAGATGACTGTTTATTGATGCATATCTGGGCGTTCCCGTTAAACTTTTATTGTCTTTGTAAGCAATGTGCTCCCCATTCTTAGAAATATATTTTTTACTCAGTCCGAAGTCAATCACAAACACTTTCGAACAGTATTGATGCGTTCCAATCAGAAAATTTTAAGGTTTGATATCCCGATGAATAAACTTTTTAGAGTGCATATACTCAAGACGAGAGATAATTTGAATTCCCAGCCTAACTACAGTCTGCAGATCAAACTTTTTATTACATTTTTGAAACAGATCTTCAAGAGATGGTCCTAACAAATCCATCACCATAATGTTATAGGTATCATTTTTGCCATAGTAGTACAATCTAGGTATGCCTTCCTCTTGACAATTGATATTTTAATTGAGATAGGCAAGCAATTTAGCCTCGTATTGCAGTTGTGGCTGATGCTTAGATTTGATTGGTTATAGTTTGACTGCGACAAGTTGATTGTTGAGTTTGTTGATGGCGTGGTAGATCTATCCGAATGAACCTGCCGTTACTCTCTTGATGAGCTCGTAATTGTTGCCGACTACTAACTGCATGGTAATAGAAGAGTTATGCGATTAATTATAATATAGGATTCAATTGCATTGGCTGGGGAATAACATTGTTGGACCAGGATATGACATTGAAGAAGGGATAAATAATATTCAAGTGAGTGAATTGGTGACAGAAATGGGGGAGATGACAGCATTTAATAATGGATAATACTGTTCTATGAACTGGTAATAAACTGTTGCCTTTATCGATTTGTTAGGGCAGCGATGATAATTTCATTCAATTAATAATAAATCACAGTGTGTGGGTCCTCGTTTGTTGGTATTTCAGTGTGTTGTAAATGTGAATATTTAATTAATTGAATAATATTAATTATTTATTTTACCCACAATGTCAAAGAAAGTCGCTAAGAAACCTGTTGCTGAAAAATAAAATCCCATGAGAGAGATTAGAATCGAAAAACTAGTTCTCAATATCTCAGTTGGAGAATCAGGAGATAAACTCACCAAAGCCTCCAAGGTTTTGGAAGATCTCACCGGACAAAAACCAGTCCCCTCCAGAGCTAGATTCACCATCAGAAGCTTCGGAATCAAGAGAAACGAAAAAATAGCAATGCACGTGACTGTTCGCGGAGATAAGGCTGATTAAATTCTAGAGAGAGGGCTCAAGTGCAAGGATAGAGAACTCAAGAAGAAGAACTTCTCAGATACTGGTACAATCTATTTAACGCAGGATGTTTCGGATTCGGTATTCAAGAACACATTGATTTGGGTATTAAGTATGATCCCTTCACTGGCATCTTCGGAATGGACTTCTACGTAGTTTTGAAGCGCCCAGGAAGCAGAGTTGGCCTCCGCAGAAGATGCAAAACCACAATTGGTGCAAAACACAGAATTTCAAAGGAGGATGCTATGGAATGGTTCAGACGTAAATACGACGGAGCTATCTACAATTGATTCTCGTATTTAAATATACATACTTCTTGTCCTATCAAACTAATTTTAGATATGCAATATTGATTGAGTTTAAATATAGCCAGAAATCAGTTTGTTGTTTTGATCTTTTTATCAGCCTTGCCCTTTCTGGCGTTGATGCCGGCAACAATTGTTGCAATTCTAGCGAGTCTGTCTTTTCCTTCCTTCACCTTGGTAATGGCGACATTGGAAGGGTGGATAGGGAGCTGATATGGGGCTCCATTAGCTTTATTTTTTGTGACTTTATCGACGTGAATAGCCCATTTCTTTCTGAAGACTTGAATAACTTTTCCCTTGGTTCCTTTACGAGTTCCTCTGAGGATTACGACTTCATCGTCTTTTCTGACTGGAAGAGAGCGGACTCCCCACTTCTTTCTCAAATCCTTGGAAAGAGTAGATGACATGATTCTGTGTCTGATGTGGGAAGGTGCGGAGAAGTGAGCTCTTCTCTGTTTTCTTCTGCTGCTGCTGACTTCGACGTGAGTCTTCATAATTGTGGATAATAAAAATTAATATATTAAAAATATATCAAATTTAATCCATTCTCACTTAAGAAACATTAAATTAACAAATTTATTTTTGCTGTTAAATGCTTATTAATTATTATTTTGTAAATATTTTGTTAGTAAACTTAATATTTAAATTTTATTCCAAATTTATTCCTTTTTTGTACATTTGCTCTTTAATGATGCTTTGATTGCTTTTTCTTCAAAGTAGTTAATTTCTATGATTATTAAAGTATAATATTTAAATGAGCTAACAAACTATTTCTTCATATAAATCAGCCTTAGCCAAGCACCAAACATTCCTCTCTAAATTCAGACTATTTCCCGACAAAACTCGCAAAACAATTTACGCCCAACTGCTACAAATACCCCTCAATCATCAACATTTCATCGAATTAACAAAACCATATCCATTGTTACCATAGCACTCAGTCGATAAACAAGTATCATTTATTGTTTCGGCATTTACGAAGGTTTATCCTGACTTAGGAAATCAGTGGCTGCCTGGACTTATTCATCCGTTTGTCAGGCTTTTTAAGGAAGATGCCATTGCTGCTTTTTAAATTTCACTTACTTTTCTGTTGAATTGGTTTAGACCTATTTTCGAAGATTATCCCAATTCATCTAAAAAGATAATGTCCTTCTTCAGCAAAAAATTAAAGAAAATATAGAAAAAAATGAACTAATTTGATTACCCATTAAGCTCAATCATTCAACCTCTATTATTAGTTGGTTTGACAGATATTTTAAACAAATAAAATACTTTATAAGTGTATGACTATCTGGCAGCCCACCCCTATTCACCATAAATATATCTTTGTGTTGCTGCAGTATTGGTGTCAAAGGTTGAGTAAAAGTTATGTCTTCTGTCTTCGGTTGAAGAAATAGCTCTTGGACTTAGAAAATAGAAATATTTAAATATGCAATAGATTATAAAAGAGGCTGTTGAGATGGCCCGGAAGGAAGAAGAATAGTTATCGTCAATTTATAAAAATATAGTATTTCCATTGTCTAAAGGTCGCTATCCAGTTTGTTAGTTTGTTAAAAAAGTTACAAAACCAGTGAATAACAAACTAGAGAAGACCCAAGAGGAAGAAATCAAAAGATTAAAGGGCAAATATAATAAACTAGAAGAACTAGTCAAAGGAAAATTAAAATAAGGAACTGTCAATAATTCTCAAGACATTAACAAACGTTACACTGAGATCGAAGGACAAATGAGAGAGTATCTAAATCAAGTTCGAGAGTAGCATCGTAAAAAATTAATAGTTTTGAAGTAAATGGAGGATCAATATAAATCAAAAATAAATAATTAAAATGCAAATAGAAATAATCAATATGAAAAGGAATTATAGGCAATTTAACGGAGGGGCAGAATCGAAAGGGAAATTGTGCTGATGCAAGAGGAAGCCAAAAATATCAGATAAGCTGAAAAAGCAATGATCAGAAGAATTTAATAAGTGGCCAACATGAAAAAGGAAGAGTTGGAACATTAAAATGCACAATTAAAGTATCAACAAAGAAACTACTGATTGGAACATATTTTTATTCAACATTCATTTAAAGCAAAACATAATTATGAGAAAGAAATAAAATATTACAATCAAAAACTTACATTATTCATTTTTTACTCTTTCCTTTCTTCTGCTCCTTCTTTTCTGCAGGTTTGACAATGTGCACTAGACTAATCGTTTAATATAAAGATTAAACTTCCGTGAAATTAGCCTTTTTAGCAGTGACACAAACCGATCTCAATCTATTCTGCAAGCCATCTAGATTTTAATTTTAATTAATAATAAACAATCTATTGAGCCCCGGAGCCTGAAGAAATATAATTTAGCACTCAGCCAAATCTTTATAATGCTATTTCAATATTTAACCAACATTAATAAGATGCTTCTTTTATTGATCTCTCCTAATTTGGGAACCAATTGATTGGATCGAAGAACCTGCGTTTTTGTCCTTGTTGAATTGTCTTTCACCCGCTTTCTTTCTGCAGACATACTTTTTGTCTGATTTATGGATTATGCATTGGCCCTTTTCATAGATTCCTAAAGAAAATGAACCTCCAAAGCATAGTATAATACCGAATCTCTTCATGTTAACTGCCTTGGTGAGCTACTCTTAGTAATAGATAGTTTCGTTTTTAAGTCTTTCTTATTTTTTAACAGCTATTTTTTATAGATTTTCTTTCTGTCTCTTGAGTAAGGCTTACTGTGAACTAAAATCTTGCTAATTAATATATCCTTCATTATAAATATGTTCGTAAAGACCACTGTTTACGAAATCCTATCCAAATCCTCCCTTATTATAATTGAGATTCGGATCCACAAATGAACGATTAATGTAGATCAAACTTCCTGTTTACTCATTTTTGAAGAATATATCTGTCCTGTTTTATATCTTTTTGCTGAGATAGTCATTGGCAAAATCTAACTATTCTACTCTCTTCCACTTACCAACTCCAACTGTATTGAAAATTTTTGAAAATTTTTGCATTGATACTTTCTCAATATCGACCTCTGTTTCGGGAATACTTTAGAAAATTTGTTAATTTTCAGTTTGCTTAGATTTTCCTTTCTTTCCTGTTGGTTTAGATTTGTTCTGTTTGGCTGCCAGGTCATTATCAAGTCGTAGTAGATCTACGATGGGGAAGAGTTGCGTGTAATATTTTTTCGAAGTGAGACTGAGATTGAGCAAATCGATTGCGGGAAGATATTCTGTGAAATGATAAGTTGTTTCTTTTTTGAGAACTTATAAAAGATAGTCCTTCTTCTTCATAGTGTTTATAATAAAAGAATTATGAAATTAATAGTTTGAAGCACTTATAATCATTGAAATGTTGCTGTCTGATCATTTTTATGCTTATCGACAACAGAAAATTATTAAAATTCAAAATTATTTTGGCTTGTTTTATAATCATCTTTAAATCGATAAATAAGCTTATTCTTTTTATGTGAAAAAAATTATGAAATATACGAATTTAGTGAAGATTCATTTTTGTAAATTTCTCTATATCAATCTAATGAAGGTGAACGAGCTTTAAACTTCACTATTAATTTATTTAAAGTATAAAGAAATTTCTATTTTCATTTTGATTCGAAGCTAATTCTCAAAGTTTTCGCAATTACATTTTTTCTTCTTTTGGTAATATTTTAATTAATCTTTCTTCTTTAAGATGCCATAAATCAAAGGAGCTATCGTTTGATGGTCAATGCTATTTAATCAAAAATAAAGAACATTATCATTAGCATTGAGATTCAATTACTATTAATTAAAAGTAACAAACATCATATATATGAATGATAGCAAAGTTTAATATCTATTATTTTTGACTAAATTTCGAAAGTGTTTTTCTCTTATTTTTTAAAAATGGCTAAATCATCCGAATAACTCAGCATACAGTAATTGATCTGCATTAGTTGTTGCAGTAAAAATCCTATGATTTTTAATAACCTTTTAAGTAATCATCGTTTTGTTCTGATAATATGTTTGTTTTGAACATGTTTAAGATGAGGCAGTCATTAATATTTTTTACTAAAATTAATACCTTTTGCATATAGAGTTAGATATTTTTGACCAGAACCGAATACACTCGAGAGATATGCTTTAATCATTCTTTAAATCATAAATAAGCTCTATATCTCTTTTGGAAAATATTAATCAAAACTATAATGATGCTTCTTGAGCTTTGTTATAGTCGACTGTATTGAAATACAAGTTTTTTGGCATAAATTTAGAAACTAAAAACTGATGAATATAATATGAAACCTGAATTTCTTTTATTGCAAATGAGAGAGTTATACTAACTCTAAGCTAATTCTCTTATTAAGTGATTACTGAAATCCCAGCTGAATATTTTTCATATAAACTTTGAAAGGCGATGCTGACTTTTCATTAATAAAAGAATTTTGTTATAACATATAGTTGCTGTTAATAGGTCCAGGAGTATAAATCAAACAGCTTAATACTAATTTATATTTTATTTTATTTGTTAAGATATTTTGCAGCATGGAGAAGTAATTTACTTTCTTAACATAGATCTACCCAAAACAAAGAAACAACTCAGCAAACCAAAGCCACATTCGACCCCAAGTTCAATGTGCTATCGTCCTACGATTACGCGTAAAAATATTATTAAAGCAGATCTTCCTTCAAGAACGAAAATAAGGACTCATCTGTCAAACTTGACGAAAACATTCTTAAATCACTTCAATGGTATGAAAAGCAAGCCGGACTTCTTAAGGGACAAGTCAAACTCATCCAGTATCAACAACAAAAAGAACTGAAGTTCAGAGTTTTCGAAAAAATCGTCAATCACGCCAGAAGCATCCCAGTTCCTTCAGAACCACTCACTGAAGAAGAAGCCGCTCAGTACAAACTTATTTCTGCTAACCCAACTCATTGCAAATAACTTGTGGAATTGATTGAATAGAAGGTGGAAAATGAGCGTCGGGAGCAAGAAGAATTCCTCGAAACTATCAGAGCTCAAATTTATGAAGATCAACTAGCTGAAATGTAAGGAGCAACTGAAATTGCAAGAGTTCTTCAAAGAAAACTTGTTGGAAAGTATATTCCAGGATTCAAAGCAATTGTTGGAACTCAGGAATCTTCTAAACCTGCCAAAATTAATCCCTTCATTTTGAAGAATTTCTTATTAAGCATGTCCATCATGATTAACAACAAGATCAAAGAAAGAAAAGAACAGGCTTACAGAAGCCTTGTTGTACAGTTTGGAGGTGCTAACTCTCTCTCAGAAAAAATTTCATCTGATCAAAAATTCAAAGGAAAAATGTTGATGGGATTAAAAGAATATCCTAGACTCAACCTCAAGAGAGCATTCTGGAGATGGTACATGGTCTCAACTGGAACAGGAGAAAATCTATTTCAAAGAGCAGCTGATAATCTAGTTCTTTATACTAACATCAACAAAACAAGTTCATTCTATAGATTGTTCAGTAAAGTTAAAGGAAGAAAGTTAAAAGTTCATCCTAGAGTTAAAAGAATGACTGTGATGCTTTATTTATATTCCAGAATCTTTGTGGAAAGAAACATGAGAGATTTCTTCGAAAAAATAAAAGTTAAAGGAGGCTCAGTTAAAGTTAAAGCAACTGAAAAATTAATAGAATGTGCAAACAAAAGAAGAAATGAAGGATTCAAATTCTGGATTAAAAGAATGAAAGAATTAAGAATTTAAGGAGAAAAAGAACAAAGAATAAAAAAGATACAAGAAAACTTCTTAAAAAGATTAATGATGACAAAAATAGGAAAGGTTCTAAATGGATGGGAGGCTTGGAAAAAATTACCAGAAAGAAAAGATAATGCTGCTTTCTTAAAAGCTTCAAGATTCGAAAAAGGTCTATCATCATTCGTTGATCGTACTCTCAAGAGATCATTCGGTGCTTTCAAGAACGAGTTCGAAGAAGGACAAGCCTTCAAAAAGAGATCTGTAATTCAACTTATCAACGTCACTATGGGAGGACAAAAGAAGTTCTATAACAGATGGTTGAGCATCACTGAAAAGACTAAACTTTTGAATGAATGCAAATTGGTTTCAAGTGTGTTTGCCTCATTGAACTTTGCTATTAAATCAGTCAGCGATATTGCCTTTGTTGATAATAAAGATACTGCCATTAAGGAAAAAGCTCTTATCCAACTCTTCAAGAATATGAGTGCCAATATGGGAGATTGCTTCAAGAGATGGAGAGATGTCAACAACATTGAAAAACTCAGAGAAAGAATGAGTAATCAACAAAAAGAAGGAGTTCTTAAAGTTCTCGCCAATCTTCTTAACAATGGAAAAGTTGCTCAAATCAGAGAAGCCATCAATAAATTCAGACTTAACAGAAGAATTACTGAGATTCAACGTAACTTCCTTAAGAGACTTCTTATGTCAAAAGCTGGTCTAGTTGTTATTGGATTCAAGAAATGGCAAGGATTACCAGAAAGAAAAGATAATGCTGCTTTCTTAAAAGCTTCAAGATTCGAAAAAGGTCTATCATCATTCGTTGATCGTACTCTCAAGAGATCATTCGGTGCTTTCAAGAACGAGTTCGAAGAAGGACAAGCCTTCAAAAAGAGATCTGTAATTCAACTTATCAACGTCACTATGGGAGGACAAAAGAAGTTCTATAACAGATGGGTTCAAATGGTCAATCACGATTTACTTTATAAACGATGCAAAGCTGTAGCTCAACTTTTTGAAAATTGTCAAAAATCAGTAGATAAAATTGCTTCCCCCATTCTCTTGAAAAAGCAATATGCTTTATAACACATTCAACATCTTCACAACTATTTCTCAAAAATGATTAATACTACTAACAATAATTTGAGACAAACTCTTGGAAAATTAAAAGCTAACGCTGAAGAAGAAAGAATTAATCCTTGGTTCAAAAAATCTGCAATTACTCTTTCTCTCAATACTAAGATTAACATCCAAAAATCATTCTGGAGACTTAAATTCAATATGGACTCTTCAGGTGTTCAATATAACGCTGCTGTTATAGTTAGTCTCAAAAAACTTTACAATAATATTAGAAAGCAATACGAATTAAATCTATTCAGAGCATTCTTGATGATTGATAAATACGGAAGAAGTAACTAGGCTTCTAAAGGATCTGAAAAATCAATTGCCAGTAAACCTCAAGCTCAAAAATCAGTTTCACCTTCTAAATCTGTGGTTCAATCCACTCCTGCTCAAGTTCAACCTGTTGCTCAAGATAATTCCAAACTGGAAGCCATTTTGAATGCAAGTAAAAATGCTTCTTTGAGCATCATTGACAGAGTGTTCAGAAGAAATATCACCAAGCAGATTAAGAAATGGCAATATAATGCTCATCCTGAAAGGAAATTAGAATATGTCCACTCAGAAATTACTAAAAAATCTAAAGAAGAATATGATTATATTGCTAAAATTGGAGCCCTAGAAACAATCACCAAGATCAGCACAACTACTAGCACCAAAGCCAAAGGAAAAGCCTTTAGATCTCTCATCTAAGTTATGTATAAGAAGAAAATCGATCATGACTATGATGCCAGCCTAGAAGAAAGATTAGAATTAATCAACAGACAAAATGCTTTGATGGAAGAAATCAGAACATACAAAGAAGAAAATGAAGCATTGACACATTAAGTTTAAAGCAAAGAAAAAGTTCTTAAATAGTCTAATGAAACTGTTTCCATTTTGAGTCTTAGAATCAATTACATGATCACTCAAAAGTTCTTGATCATGATGGAAAAAGTGTGGGAATCTGTTGAATATAAACATCTCAATGATGCCTTCGATTCACTCATCGATGCTGCCAATGAAAACTACGAACGTCAATAAGGACTGCTCGAAGAAGAAGAATGATAAATATCATCTATAAATTCCTATAATTATAACAAAGATATTGAATTTTAAAAGATAGAAATATGAGTTATTTAAAGATAGAAATATGAATTAGTAGATCATATGGTTTCATCTGTATTCTCTTCAACCATTTTTTTCATTTTTTATTATGGCTTATTTTTTTTGAATCTTTTGATTCCATTTGCTCTGACTTGTTCTCTTTGCCTTTCGATCCTGAATTATCGTTTGCAGTTTAATAATTATTTTACGTTTTTTTCATAATTTTGTCTTTACATATTCATTTTATAACGAAAACGATGCTAAAAAGAATTTTTTTCATCATAAATTATTTAATTCTAAATGTTTTTCTGCTATTTTTCCATACTCTTTTTCATAATTTGAATCATTTATCTAACATCTTATGAATATTCTTAGTTTGAATCTATGAAATCAGCATAGCATTTTGTAATTTTGGAAGTTTTCTATTTGTCCTAATCTCGTATTGTATATTTCGAATACATCGGCCAATACTGAGTTCTAGGAAACTATTTTTTATTTCTAAGATTTTATGTTTTTGAGTAATTGATCAGTTAACTAGGCTATGTTTTAGCTTTTGAGCAATTATTTGTATTTTTGATTTGGCAATGTTACTATTCTAATAGAAGAGTAGACTTATTTACTATGCTGTTAATACTCTTGAAAAAATACTGTTTTGAATTTTTCATATATTTTTGATCCTCACATAAAACTTGATTATCTTTTTTATCTTTTAGCTTATTTCGTAAACTATTCAATAACTAGAGGGGTTCCGCATCAGTCAAATAAGTATTTAACTAACCTGCTACTTCAGGATTATTCAGCTATTTATTTTATTTTGAATTTCTTTTAGTTCGAATAACAGAAGGCAAGTGTTTTATCATTGAGTTCAGTTTTGTCAATTATTTCGGAATTTGTATTAGTTCATCATCGTTTTGTTAATTTACAAAAGCTTGCAGTTTGGGTTCAGTTTTAGCTCTTGGTTGATCGCCTTTGGTGTTATTTTCATTTACAGCTGCTACAATAACTTTTATCTGTTCATTTTGATTCTTTTTCTTGCATTAATCATCAGTAAAAATAGTTTTAGTTTTTAAGTTTGTCTGCGTCCTTTAAGCGTGCTCTTTAAGTATCTTTTGAAAAGCATTCATTTAGCCTTAAACATTATGTTTGGGTCTAAAAAAACCCTCTTCTTTCAAAAATTGAAGCAGTACTTAATTTTTCCCATTTTTATTGCCACAAACCACAGCAACTTAAATTAATGGCGACTGATGTTCCTGACTAATATCTTAAATTTGTATACGTTTAGCTTTAGTTTTCCTCCACATATCATAATTTCTCAAAGTTCCAAGTCGTTCCATAAGTTTGGCCTAACTCAGATCCAAGCGTTTGAAGGTTCTTTTAGGTTTATTTCTGGCTGATTAATCTGACTCTCGATCCTAGATGACTATTTTATTAATTTTTCTCATATGATGGTTGTTTTATTTTATTGATATCACTATAGTTTGGCTCATATAATAGAATCAATTTATCAATTAAGTCTAATATTGAATAGGTAATATTGAATAGGTCAAAATGACTGGGTTGGCTTTGATAATAATACTTATTGCATAATAGAAGTAAATGACTATCAATTATATTTGTTTGAAGATGTTAATACGAATAATCAAGAAATGAGGTCAGTAATCATCTTTTATGTTTTGGAAATTTAATCAAAATGACTGACATATTATCCATTCCATGTTCTCCACTCTGACTATCCTTGGCCACCAACATATCCATCAGCTGCTCTGCTATTTTTCCCAAATTTTTCTTTTCCTAGATACCCGTCCTAACAAAATTAGCAATTTGACAATTTGTCTTAACTTCCCAAATCCCATCACATCCCATAACTATAAACTCTATATTTTAATGCTTAACCTTAGTGATTTCAGGATTACCAGTAATCATCTGCTACTCCGGCTTCAACTGACTATTCAATTTATATTAAAGATCACCCAATGCTCTACTAAGATTTAAATTACCATTTATCCTACCCATATATATCTCACCACCAGCCTTTATTATTCTCTAAGATTATGCCTTTATCTATGGTTTGTGGTCCTTACTTAGCTATTTTACCTAGTGCTTGGAGTTTGAATAAATTGATCTGGAATCACCTGCGTTTGCAACATAGATAAATTCAGGTGTAACTAAACAAACATTTGCCGTGCAACCTGCATGGGGAATTTAATCGCCCTCACTTGCATTCTTCTTGTCTTTCATTTACTTTTGAATAATGGCCACTTGCTCCATTCCCTACTTAGTTCCCATCAATTCATCCATTTTAAGAAATGTCTATTTTAGGGCCAGTTCATAGTTCTTCTTTTTGTAGTTACTATTCAATTCCAACTCCTTCACAAAGTGTCTTTAAACAAAAGTAGCCACCTCCGCTCCTAAATAAGCATAGCACTACCTCCATGTCCATCGAATACTCCAAATAGATAACTTTTTTTATCCGATAGACACACAGCAATTGAGGCATCTTCCATATAATCTCTCCATCCTGAATGACGATATAGCTACCACACATGTGTGAAACTGCGTAACTGATGCTAATTGAATCTTTGGCTGTGGTATGCTTTGTGAGGTCGGGTTGTGATCTGAATCCTCCCATGATGTTATAAATGCCTAATTATACAAGGAGGAAATAGAGTTTGTATTTACGTTATTAGGGAAGGAAAATAAAAGATTGGCTGAGAATTATTTGTATGTTGAATGAAAGATTAATGGACCTTATTTATGATGAATTAATTTGGAAAAGAAGGGAAGTTGTAATTTATTTATATTAGATTGCGAAATGCGACAATAAAGAATGACTGCAAATCAAATAGTTTTTAGAGCATTTGAAGTGAGTTGTTCCAATCGGCTATGTTTTACTGAAACAAGACTGTTCTTCATCAATTAAATTAAAAGTTGAAATAAACCTATTTAAAGAGACCACTCTCAAATTCAATAATTCAATAGTTTTAGCGTTTATTCATCAAAAAATAGCATTTTCATAAATTAAATATACACTTTCGATGTGATAATGTAGTTTAACTATGTTTCTAAATTAGCATAGTTTCATGAATATTAATAACCCATTATAAAACAGTTAACTGATAATGAAGTCCCTCCTCAGCTCACAAACGTACCCACCCCCATCACAAAGACAGCCCACTCACCTACCACAGCAACCTGAACCCCTCCTCAAAACACTAACAGAACTACAAAATATCAACAAAGAAAAAGAAGCCATCATAGCAAAGCTATAAAAATAAATGAACACCCTCTAAACAGCCAACCAACAGCTAACTTAACAAATCCAAACCGATCAAGAAGAACTAAAAGAATTACAAAGCAACGAAATAGAGTAAGAATGTAATTTCCTCAAAATAATTCAGAAAACGGAGAGTAGGAGCAGCAATAAATGTAGAGTTGGATCTAAACCTACCAGAAATCAAATGGACTATCACAATCTGCCATCGATATGCTCTGCACCATGGAATTCGAGGGAGGATAGCAATAAATGTACCAATATTTTGAAGTAGTTGTCTATCATGTTATCAATAACTAAATTCTGGAACAATGTGCACCTATTTGCCATGTTCCCATCTTTTCCATAAAGATTGTATCGGTAATCATCTCAAACTTAACAAAATGTGCCCTGCTTGTCAAGAAGTAGTTGTTGTAGCTTGATCTAACAGTCTATATTATTAATCAAAAATATTTAAATTATCAGCACATGTGGGGTAGGTTTGTTTTTGACATGAATCATTTTGTAATTATTTAATGAGTGCGATATAAATTGAAAAATATCGGAAATTGGCCCAGGCAATTGAGAGTAGTGATTTTCCAGAGGGGTATATTCGATCAGCTTCATTCTTTTTTAAAGAACTGCAAAGACTTGAGGCTGATTTGTTACTTGGTGAATTAGAAGTAGTTCATGCTCTATCAAGGTAAACGAGCAACAGCGACAAATGATGGCTTTAGAATAGAAAATTCAATCAATTCGATAATAGCAAAAATGTACTCCTACCCTGAACAAGAGTATGAGGCCTAACATAGAAAGATACAGAACGAAAGCAGCAGCGAGGAAATCATCAAATAATACGTATGTCAACACAGAGATTGCGCAAAACAATTCGAAAAAGATTCAGGTTTGAAACTACACACCCTTCTCCTTCACACCCCGTCCCTAAAATGGAAAGACAACACCATATTCAAAATCTAAATCGACATTGACCCCACCGATAAAAAATGATCCCATACCATATCAAACCACTCCAATCAAATAAAAAAAATAAAACCACAAACCCACCAATTAATTTCTATCATATTGATGCCTAAGCGTATGTTAGTTGTTTTATGAAATATTGTATTTAGTAGATTTGGTGGTGAAAATGTTATAAATAATTTACAATGGGAAGTATTGTATTCAGAAACAGATATTGGTTCTATAAATCATTGTATGATGATTATATGGGAAGAGAGTTCAAGTTGGCATTTGGTATCAGTTGCATTCTATGGATGCCCCACTACTGGTAAGAATTGAAATTTAATGTAGGACGGGAATTGCAATCAACAGAGCTGTCGAAGAAGGTTCAGCTCATAAGAACTACTTTGTTGAGTATCATCCCAGAAGAAACCGACTTGCTCATAGTCTTATTTTCGAAGAGTTCGAAATGGTTGTGGAGGATTGGGCCAAATTGGATCGGGAATACTAATTGAGTATGCTTTTTACTATCTAGACGATGGAACTCTACCAAGCGCAGCATGGTCATGATCCTATTCACAACAAATCATCAACTATACACGAATAATCCCAAATATTAATTAATTCCCAGCCGATTACCAAATCATACCCCCATCGGCAATCCCCCACTTTTCATCCGCTAATTGAAATACAATACATCATTTTAACTCAAGAATAAGCTATATAGGACAGTGATCGCTGCCAAATATATCATTGTTGATGGTTGAATCTTTGATGATAGACATCGATTCGTTGTTTATCAGGAAATAATCTAATCTCCAGCCGATGTTTTTTGATCTACCACCTGTTCTCATACTCCACCATGAATATTTAACCGTCTATGGATATAGAGATCGAAATGTATCCGTCCATCCAGTTTATAAAAATTTACTAAAACTATCCCTCTATTGTTTGGTAAAACCTGCAGTTTGCTCATTTCCCTTCGGGTTGGCAATGTCAATTTCATTATGACACACATTAAGATCTCCACTTATAATTACTGTCTTTGTTTTTTTAAGTTAGTTGCAATAGGCGTGAAATGATTTATCGAACTATTAGGTTCTATATTTTAATCTGATTAAATTTTGACCAGCATTCGGTATGTACGCAGAAATCAGATAAAAATGTTGAAATTATAAGGTAATTACCCTCCCTTACTGAGAATGCTATTTTTGTGGTAAATCTTATGTTGCTGTCATTGGTAAATATTTTGAAAATATGGCCACTCCGGAGTAGCCGGCTGAACATTTGCAGAAATTCCAATAGCCATGATATCCTTGGAATTAAATAGGATTCTTTTTAAACACTTCATAGTCAATTTTTGTCTAATTCAAACAGAATATATCCGGCTTGACTTTTTCAATATAGGACTGAATATCGTTGCGATTTATGACTGCTCGGACTCCGTTGACATTCCATGAGCTAATAATCAGTTTGTTTGGGGTGATTCCATTGCCGTATTCCCAAAGAGCAGTGTGATTTTCGGACTTGTCAGTTGAAGTTTGACTGAATTGTTTGGACTTGGTTTTGACCAGTTTGTTAGGCATTTCTACTACTTATTTTGAGAAGAGTTTGGTCTGCTTCTGGACTGATTTTGCTGTTTCCACAAACAATTGATTTCCTATTTATTTTTTTGGAGGCATATAAAATAAAAGGCACTATTATCTTTACTGCTTAAATGAATCAACTAATAAACCTACTTTATTGAAACAGCCTATGCAGCATGTCATGAATATAGATGCAGTTCACTCCACATAAAATTTGAACAACATATAAAAAATAGACCACCATATTTTTTAAAAACAACTTGGGGTTGGGGTTGGGGTTGGGGTTGGGG